>JBILDK010000159.1:0-6293 GCA_044352625.1 Planctomycetota bacterium | reverse complement strand
ACCAGATGCTGGGCCAGCTGCCGGAGGCCGTCGCCGCGCTGCAATCCGCCTCGATCCTGCCGGCGGCGGAGGGTATCTGCACGACCGATCTGTACCCCAAGATCCGGCGCGTGGACCTGCCCGGCGGGGGCAGCGTGGTCGGCATCGCCAAGGGCGCTGGGATGATCGAGCCCAACCTCGCCACCATGCTGGTCTACATCCTCACCGACTGCGCGGTGGGCCGGGATGAATTACGCGCCGCGCTCAAGAAGGCGGTGGATGGCAGTTTCAATCAGATGTCGATCGACAGCGACACCTCGACCAGCGACACCATCGTGGCGCTGAGTTCGGGACTGGCGCCGCGGCCGGACGCCGCCGTGTTCCAGGCGGCCCTCGACCGGGTATGCGCCGACCTGACTGAGGACGTGGTCAGGAATGGCGAAGGTGTGCATCACGTGATGCGCTGCACCGTCACCGGCGCACCCAGCGACGCCATCGCTCGCGGCATCGGCAAGTCGGTGGTGAACTCGCCGCTGTTCCAGTGCGCGGTGGCGGGCAATGATCCCAATGTCGGCCGCCTGGTGGCCGCCATCGGCAAGTGGGTCGGGGCCCAAGGGCTGGATCTGGACCTGTCGCGCACCCGACTGACGGTCGGTGGGATCTCGGTTTTCGATTCCGGCGCGTTCCGCCTTGATGCCGCCAAGGAGCGCGAGCTGGTGGCGCATTTCAAGCAGGCCGAGCTGTATTGCAGCGTGCCTCCGGCGGACGGCCTGACCTTCCGCCCGCCAGTCTCGTGGCCGCCGCACGAGCGTAGCGTGGCCATCGGCGTTGAACTGGGGCTGGGCGGTGGCAGCGCGAGCGTACTTGGAGCGGATCGCACCCACGAGTACATCAGTGAGAACGCCGACTACCGCTCCTGAGACGCCCTCTGGGCACCTGCGCCTCGGGGGTGGCGGGCGGAGGGACGCCCCCTAGATTGGTGATATGGCGGATGCAGTTCCTGGTTTCGACGGCGTCTTGGCCGAACGTGATCTGCTGGCGCTGCTGCGCCAGTTCCACCGCCTTGGCGTGAATGGCGTGCTCCATCTGCACATTGGTGAGAGCACCGGTCAGGTTCATCTCAAGCAGGGTGGCGTACGCGTGGCGTTCTTCGCCGGGCACGCAGGGGTCAACGCCCTGACCCGCGCGATTCTTGCCGGCGCCGGGCGCTTTCACATCGCGCCACCCAGCGCCGAGGTCGCGCCGCGGAATATCCCGCACGAGACTGGTTTTGTGCTCGACTCCATCGGCAAGGTCCTGGGCGAAACCGACTCGCCCAGGGCGTTGCGCCCGGCCACGGTGCGTAGCCCGCTGCCGTTCCCTGTCGACGAGGCGGGTCCGGGCAGTGGCACCGAACGAATCACCCATTTTCATCCGCCTCAGGTCAATGACCTGATTGGCAAATGCCGCCTGATCAAGGAGATCGGCCACGGTGCAAGTTCGCTGGTGTACCGCGCCCATCACCAGGCCCTGGATGTAGATGTGGTGGTGAAGGTTTTGCTGCAAGGCGGGCGCGGCACCCACCACCGCCAGCTCACCGCCAACGAGGCTCGGTTGCTTGCCCGCCTCAACCACCCGAACATCGTGCGCATCTTCGATTTCGATGATGCCGGAAACCACCCGCACTTGGTGGTCGAACTGATCGACGGGCCGAGCCTCTCGCGTCTGATCCGCGAACAGGGCCGGCTGCCCCTGGGCGAGCTGCTGCCCATCGCCATCCAGGTGGCCGAGGCGCTGAGCTACGCTCACGACACCCTTGGCTTGGTGCACTGCGACCTCAAGCCCGAGAACATCCTGCTCACCGCCCAGGGCCAGGCCAAGCTTGCCGACCTCGGCTTGGCCAAGTCGCAACGCGCCCGGATGAGCGCGATGGATACCAGCGAGATCGTGGTGGGTACCCCCAGCTACATCGCTCCGGAGCAGGTGCAGGGCGGACACAAGGCCGCCGACCACCGTTGCGACATCTACAGCCTCGGTGCGACCTTCTATCACGCCCTGGTGGGCAGGCCCCCGTTCGAGCACGAGGATCCGATCCAGCTCATGCTCATGCGCCTGCACGCTGACCCGGTGCCGCCGCATGTGGTCGATCCGACCCTCGACCGCCGCTTCGGTGACTTGATCATGCGCATGCTCGCCCGTGATCCGGCGGCGCGCTGCTCCAGTTATGATGACGTGCTGACTGAATTGGCTGAAGTCTGTGAACGCCGCCGTCTGAGCGAGTCGGAATCGAATGTCATCCACCGCCGCACCTCGTTCTGGCGTGCGGTTCCTGAATTCTTCCGCCGCGGTTCCGACGCCGGGACCGGCTGAGCCTCGACGGTCGTCGCGTGGCCGAAGTCCCTGATGCCATCATCCTCGGCGGCGGTGCCGCCGGCCTGTTCTGCGCCGCCGCCGCTGCGCGCCGAGGGCGATGCGTGCTGGTGGTGGACCATGCCGACAAGCTCGGCCGTAAAATTTTAGTATCGGGAGGGGGGCGTTGCAACTTCACCAACCGCGACGTCGGGCCCGAGCACTACCGTTCGCAGAACCCGCATTTCGTGCGCTCGGCCCTGGCTCGCTTCACCCCGGCTGATTTTCTCGCGCTGGTCGAGGCGCGCGGCATCGCCTATCATGAACGCGACCACGGCCGTCTGTTCTGCGACGATTCGGCCAAGCACATTGTCGCGTTGCTGCTCGACGCCTGCCGAGCGGCCGGGGTGCAGTTCGCCCTTGGTCAGCCGGTACGCGGGGCCAGTCACGACGGTGATACATTCGTGATCCACCGCGCCGATGGCGACCTGCGCGCCCGTGCGCTGGTGGTGGCCACCGGCGGCCTGTCGGTGCCGACGACCGGCGCCACCGGGCTGGGCTATGAACTCGCCACCCACTTCGGCCTGCGCTTGGTGCCCACTGCGCCAGCGCTGGTGCCGTTCATCCTGCCCGGAATGGCCGCACTCAGTGGCATCGCGGTAGAGGCACGGCTCTCGCTCGGCGACCATGCCTTCACCGAAAACCTGTTGTTCACCCACACTGGTCTCAGCGGCCCGGCGGTGTTGCAGATATCGAACTGGTGGGAGGCGGGTCAGCCCGTGACCATCGACCTGCTGCCGCACCAGCCGGTGGAGGCGCTGCTGAGCGCGGCCAAGGCGGAGGGCGCCCGGGGGCTGGTCGCCAACCTTTTGGCCGAACACCTGCCGCGACGCCTAGTCCAGGAACGACTTGCCGGAGTGCCTGGCCATGACCGGGCGGTGCATCAGGCCACGCCGCGCGAGGTCGCCGCGATTGCCGCCGCGATCCACGACTGGCGGGTGGTCCCCATTGACACCGAGGGCTGGCGCAAGGCCGAGGTCACGCGGGGTGGCGTTGACACCCGCGACCTGTCCTCCCAGACCATGGCGGCGCGCAATGTCCCGGGCCTGTTCTTCATCGGCGAGGTGATGGATGTCACCGGCTGGCTCGGCGGCTACAATTTCCACTGGGCCTGGGCCTCGGGCCACGCCTGCGGACAGGCGTTGTAGTCTTGTTGCCCGGCGCGATCGCCGTGCCACCCTGCCCAGCCATGTCAGCCGCCGCCCCGTACTCCGCCGTCACCGCGTTCCTGAATGAGGCCGCCGGCCTCGCCGATGCCGCCCTCGACCGCTTCCTGCCCCCGGCTGGTGAAACCCCGGCGCGGCTGCACGAGGCCATGCGCTACAGCGTGATGGCTGGCGGCAAACGCCTGCGCCCGGCGCTGGTGCTGGGCGCGTGCCGGGCGCTGGGTGGCGATGCGGCGCGCTGCGCCCCAGCCATGGCGGCGGTCGAGATTTTCCACACCTACACCCTGATCCACGACGATCTGCCGGCGATGGACGACGACGACCTGCGCCGGGGCCGGCCCACCTGCCACAAGGCTTTCGACGAGGCCACCGCGATCCTGGCTGGTGATGCGCTGCTCACCCTGTCGCTGGAACTCGCGGCCGAACACGGCGCCGAGGCCGTGCGCGTGCTCGCCCGCGCCGGCGGCAGTCGTGGCGTGGTGGGGGGCCAGCAGGACGACCTCGACGCCGAGGGCCGCGTCCTCACCGGCACGCCTGCCGACCGCGCCCTGCTCGAACGCATTCATCGCGGCAAGACCGCAGCGCTCATCCGCGCCTCCTGTGAACTCGGCGCCCTCGCCGCCAATGCCTCGAACATCCAGCGCGCCGCCCTCGCTGCCTTCGGTGAAGCCATGGGCCTCGCCTTCCAGGTGGCCGATGACGTGCTCGATCACACCGCCGATGCCGCGACCCTGGGCAAGACCCCGGGCAAAGACGCTGCGTCCGGCAAGCTTACCTACGTCACGCTGCTCGGCCTTGATGACGCTCGCGCTGAGGCACGCCGATTGCTCGATTCCGCGCTTGAGGCGCTTGCTCCGCTCAATGCGCCGGAACTCGCCCAACTCGCCCGGTTCGCGGTGGAGCGTGATCGGTGATCCGGTGGTTGGTGGTTGGTGGTTGGTGGTTGGGGACGAGCGCGCTCGCCGCCGAGGGCTACGATTTTTCCGGCCCGGCGCGGGTGTATCTGTACACCGTGAACCAGGAAGTGGCGTGGGTCAGTGCCGGCGACAGTGTGCGTTTCACCAGTGAGATTGCGTGGAAGCTGGCACTCAAGGCGCGTAGCGTCGGCAACCGGCAGGTTGAACTGGGGGCCACGGTGGTGCGGGTCATCGCCCGCCATGACGGCCCCGGATCGAGCCATCGCTTCGACAGCGCCAGCGCAGATGACGACGCCCTGCTCGGGCATCTCAAGGCGGTCGAGGGTGCGGTGCTTGGCGTGACCGTGGACCGTACCACCGGCCGGGTCAGCGCGGTCACCGGGGGCGAGGCCATCGTGTCTGCGATCACCGCCCGGGCCCCGAACCGCGCCGATCCCACCGCCCCTTCGCCCCTGGCCGCCAGCGCGGCGGCGACCTATGCTCCGGAGGCCCTGGTACGGCAGTGGGACGCGCTGCTGGCCCTGCCGGGGGCCGAGGCCCAGGTGGCCTTGGCCGCGCCGCTCAGTGGCAACGCCACGCGCACCTGGGACAAAGAGGGCTGGACCCTGCGTCTGGCCCCGGAAGCCTTGCCCATGGTGGTGCAGCTCTTTCGCGATCCGACCCCAGTCAGTGGCCAGATCACCGCGTTTTCCGCCAGCGGGACCGCATCCGTTGGAAACGGCTGGCCGCTTGGCGGAAGCGGCACCCTGCGCTTCACCCTAGCCCTGGGGGCAATGACTCAGCCGGTCAACCAGGAGCACACCCTGCGCTGGACCCTGGCAGACATCACCCAGCGCTAGAGCCATTTCACCCTTGGCAGTCCCCGCACGGCTGGTTACAACGACAACGACTGCCCTTGTAGGAGGCCCCATGCTCGGTTTCGGTTCAAGCAAAGCGGTGATCGGCCTGGACGTCGGTTCGTACGCGGTGAAGGCCGTGGCGCTGCAGTCCAACCGCGATCGCATCACCCTGCAGGGCTACGCCCAGGCACGGATCGACAACCAGGATGTGGCGGAGGTAATCCGCACCGTCCTCGGCCAGCTCGGGGTGAAAGCCAGCCGCGTGGTCACGGCGGTCAGCGGCCGGTCGGTGATCGTGCGCCAGGTCGAGACGCCCAAGCTGGCCGAGGCGGAACTCAAGGCGCACATCGCCTACGAGGCCGACAAGTACATCCCCTTCGGCACCGAAGAGGTGATCATCGACGCCCAGCCCATCCCGCCGCGGGACGGTGCCCAGGCCAACACCCAGCACGTCATGTTGGTGGCGGTGCGAAAAAGCTTCGTGCAGGAGCACCTCGCCCAGCTCAAAACGGTCCACCTCCTGCCCGAGGCGATCGACGTCGATGTATTCGCCCTGGCCAACGCCTATGAGCTGCTCGGCCCGCCCATGCCGCCGGACAGCGAGCGCAAGGCCGTCGCCCTGATCGATGTCGGTGCCTCCAAGTCGAACATCGCCATCCTTCAGGCGGGACGCGTGTTGTTCACCCGCGAAGTGTACATGGCGGGCAACGAGATCTCCGACGCCATCGGCCGCACCCTCAACGAGCAGCCCGAAGACGTGGATCGCATCAAGCTCGCTCCGGGCGAGGCGCTTGACGCGATTCTTGACGCCGCGATGTCCGCCTTCGAGGACCTCGCCAACGAGATCCGCTTGTCATTCGACTACGTCGAGGGTCAATTCGAGGTCGAGGTGGCCAATGTGGTGCTGACCGGCGGATCCTCGCAGTTGCCCAATGTGCCCGACATCCTGGGCAACATCCTCGGCCGTCCGGTGCACATTTTCGATCCCCTCGCGGGACTCGACT
>JBILDK010000158.1:0-6308 GCA_044352625.1 Planctomycetota bacterium | reverse complement strand
GAAGGATTCCTGGTCGATGTCGAGGTAGGAGTGCGTGCGTGGCAGGGACCCCGCATGCTTGGTCGCCGTCGCGACGCGCAGCGGGACGGTGAAGTTCCTGGCCTGACGCGGCACCTGGGCGGTGAGGTGATCGCCGCCGTGGGGATACAGGGCATAGCGGAAGCGCTGGGTTCCCTGGCACTGGGCCAGAGGCTGGTGTTCGTAGGTCTCGAAGGGAGCGCCGGCCGTACCGAAGCAGCGTAGCAAGGTCATGGCGATGCAGCGATCCGCATCATCAATGACTTCGTATTCGGAAAGCCCCTCGTGCAGGACCGCGAGTCCGACGCCGTCATGGTGGACATCGACGAAGGACTGGACCGGCCAGGTGCGCAGCGCCGCTTCATACCAGCCGGTCGAATCGGGAACGGGGATCTCGCGCTTGGCGATGTCGAAGGCGGAATCCGCGTAGACATGCTGGGCAGCACTCAGGCCAGTGGGGAAGAGCACGCGCAGGCGGTGGTCCTTGATGGTGTTGTCGACGGTCGTCTCGAAGCAGAGCATCGCCGCTCCCCGGCTCAGCGATACCCGGCTGCTGATGCGCAGTTCGCGGGTCCTTCCGCTGCGGCGCAGCGCGCCGTGCTCGCACAGCTCCTGACCGTTGGGTACGCGAACCTTCAAATCGGACACGATCGATTCCGGCAGGGTCCAGACGTAATCGATGCGATATTCCGCCATCAGCGGCCCATCGATGGTTTTCTCGACATTGACCACGCAGCCACGACTGCGATAGCCGATGCTGCCCATGGGTGGATCGAAAATGAGCGGTCCACCCTTGTCGGCTGCATCCTCGAAAAGGTGGAGATTGGGGAAGGTCTTCCCGGTCTTCTTGTGGCACAGGGTCAGCGTACCGTCACTGGCGATGGTGGCCTTGAGCTGGTCGTTTTCCAAGACCCCGAAGGCAGGTGACAGGCCGACCGCTGGGCGATCGGCGCGGGAAACCGGGTGCACCCGCAGGGTGAGATAACCGAAGGCGGGGATGTTCGAAACATCCAGCGCGACGGTCAGCCTGCTCGCTTCGTAGTTGATGTGCGAGCCGTATTTCAGGTAGGCGCACTTGACCGCATCTTCCCGGAACAACACCTGATGAGCGATGGGAGCTCCATCGGTACCGAAGACGTTGACCGAGATCTTGTCCTCGTAGCGCAGCCCGGCCATATGGGCCATTCCGAGGTAGCTGACGCCCCATTCCACGGGCACATCGATCTGGACGGTGATCACCTCTGAACGCTTGCTGCCCGTGGTGTTGAACACCGTCAGGCCGATCTCCTTGTCCTGGATGTGGGCGTAGTCGATCCGCGTCACCAGGTGCTTGAAGGAGTTCTCTTGGACGACGTTGGCGAAGTCCGCCGAATCGCGATTCCGTTCCTCCATCGCCGTGGTCACGCGGTCGATGTGGACGCCGCCAATGCCATCGTGCTGCTGGTTCTGCAGGATGAGTTTCCAGGCCTTGTCGAGGATGACCTGGGGGTACTCGGCCCCTTCCATCATGGCCATCACGGCGGCCGGTTCTGCCGCATTTTCCAGCAGGCGCTGGCAACGGCTGTTCTGCTGCTTCAGCGGCATGCGGGCCGAGAACACGCCGGCGTAGAGGGGGGCGAAAGGGTCACCGCTGCGTTCGACCGCCAGCATCTCGCCGGTCATGACGCTCAGCTGGTCGATCACGCCGTTGTCGGTCAGTGCCGTACGCACCGCCGTGACGTATTCAGGAAGGCTTGAGATCCTGATCGTGCCGCAGGTGATCTTGCGGTTGAGTTCGGCCACCAGGTCCATGACCACCGGATCGGGATTTTCGAGATCAAAACCCTGGAAGAAGCCGAGGTGGCGGGTCGACGATTTGTCTTTGACCGAATCGATGAGCTTCTCTAGTCCTTTCAGCGCGGCCTCGATGTCCCGACGGCACGGTTGATTGACGATGTAGTCATTGACGTTGTGGGAGTTGAAGCGGAATCCGCCATCCTTGGCGATCGCTTCCAGTTGCGTGAGATCCGGGGTGTGGCCGTTCAGATAATCACGGTAGACAAAGGCCCAGAAGTTGAGGCGGTGGTATTCGCCAAAGGTGATGCCCAGGGCGCGGCTGCCATCCGGGGCATCCCACCAGAACTCCAGCTTATCCAGGTTTCCCTGGTCGATGCCGCGGTAGAACATGATCGTGTCCATGCCGAACTGCCGGTAGATCTGCGGCAGCTGCGAGACCTGACCCCAGGAAAAGATGTTGTAGGCGCATTTCATCACCCCGCCGAGGTTCTTGGCGAGGCGGTGCCCGGTGAGGAGGTTGCGCACCAGGGCCTCGCCGCTGACCAGGAAGGCAGCAGGCAGCGTGTACCAGGGGCCAGCCTGGATGCGGCCTTCGGCAACCAGCTTCTTGACCCGTTCCGTCTTACCTGGACGAAGCTCAAGGTAGTCATCCAGGAACGACGCTTGGGAATCCGGGTGGAAGAAGGTGAAACGCGGGTCCTTCTCCATGGTTTCCACCAGGATGTCGCCAGCCTCCATCAACCGCACCTGGGTTTCCGGGAACGACCAGCGGAACTCACGGTCCCAGTGGGTGTTCATGATCAGATGCATGTCGTACGGGGTGTCGTTCATGGCCTGGTTCGTCTGGTTCATGTGGGGCATGGCAGCGCGATCGTAGCCGGTCCGGGACGGTCTGCCCATATCCGGTTCGATGATCGACTGGCCCGATTCGCCGATGGCGTCACATACGGACCATCGCTCGACGTGGCTGCCGTGGTGGAGGTCTCACGGGACGGCCGAATCGGCATGGCGACTGTTTGGGCCACGCCCATCTTCTCCGTCACATGTCCGTCACATCGTCGTTCTACGGTGTTCTTTGCGGTATCGAGCACACGGCAGCGTTAAGGGGTCTATCTCCGACAGGCTCTAGACTAAGCGATCCGGGTAGGGCCCCAAGCGAATCGGGCAAGGCTATGCATCAACGTAACCCAAGAACAGATTCTATGTCGATCATCCCACATATTCCTTCCGTACTTGCCGCCATGTGCGTGCTGGGCGCCCCGCTCTTGTTGGATCACGGCAAGGTCTGGGGTGCCGAGGTTCCGCCGGTGCAGGTCAACGATCTGAGTGCGGACGGCGTGGCTGGAGCGTCCGCTGACTCGGGTGCGACCACCGTCGTCCCGATCAACAAGGCCGCAGCGAATGCAAAACCGGAAGTCCGGGCCGAGCAGCTGCTCGCTGCCATGACCCTGCCCGAGAAGTTCGCCTATATTGGCGGGCAGCAGAACCGGATCATGGCCATTCCGCGTCTCGGCTTGCCCGAAATCCTGATGGCGGACGGCCCCCTGGGGTTCCGCAAGGGCGGCACCAAGTCCACCGCTTATCCCGCCGGCGTCTGCGTCGCCGCCACCTGGAACCTCGACTGCGTCAAGGCCATGGGCGAATCCTACGCGAAGGACTACCGCGCCCAGGGCTTCCACATCGCCCTCGGACCCGGCCTGAACATCATCCGCGATCCCCGCTGTGGACGCAATTTCGAGTACTACTCCGAAGACCCCTTCCTTACCGGCAGGATGATCGTCACCGCCGTCCAGGCCATCCAGTCGCAGGGCGTGCTCACCACCCTCAAGCATTTCGCCTGCAACAACCAGGAGACGGCACGCAATTTTTACAACGCCGAGGTGGACGAGCGCGCCCTGCATGAGATCTATCTGCCTGGCTTCAAGGCAGCGATCGCCGAAGGCAAGACCGGGTGCATCATGACCGCTTTCAACAAGCTCAATGGCGTCGCCTGCACCGAGAACCCCTATCTCAACAACGACATCCTGCGCGGGGAGCTCGGCTTCACCGGCATCCTGATGTCGGACTGGACCGCCGCACGCAGCCTCGCGGTGGTCAATGGCGGGCTGGATCTCGAGATGCCTCACGGTAAAGTGATGAATCCGGAGGCCCTGCAGCAGGCGATCAGCGCCGGCACGGTGACCCAGGCAACCGTCGACGAGAAGGTCCGCCGCATCCTCCGCACCATCATCGCTGCCGGCTTCCTCGATCGCGAGCAGGAGCGGAAGGACATTCCCAAGGACAACCCCGAAAGCGCCAAATCTGCTCTTGAGGTGGCGCGGCAGGGCTTCGTGCTGCTGAAGAACCAGGACAACCTGCTGCCGCTGGAGCCGGCTACGATCACGACGATTGCGGTCCTCGGCCACCACGCCGATCATGCGCTCTGCGGTGGCGGCGGCAGCTCGATCATGAGCCCGTACCGTGCCACCAGCATCTTCGCCGGGCTGAAGGCGGTATACCCCGGAGCCCAGCTGTTGCCGGTGACCCAACCGATTGCGGTCGTGGAAAAAGGCAATCTGGGCTTTGTCGGACCGGTGAAGTTGGAGCTGTTCAAAGGGAACCGTTATGGCGGCCTGAACATCAAGCCGGCTGCGGTCCAGGAGGTGGCGAACATCCACGTCGATGCCCGCACCGCGCTTCCCGAGAACGTCGGTAAGGAATTCGCCTGCCGCTGGACGGCCAAGATCAAGGCACCGACCGACGGTTTCTATGCTCTGGTGGCCTCGCATTGCGATGGCGTGCGGGTGCTGCTGGACGGCAAGCAGGTCATCGACGCCTGGCGGTATCTGGGTCGCGAGGAACCCGAGAACGGCTTGGTGCGCCTGTCCGCCGGCAGCGTTCACGACCTGACCGTGGAATGGTTCACCATCGGCCGCTGCGATCCGGTCCTGCGCTTCGGCTGGCAGCGGGCTGAAGCGTTCGAGCGGGCCCTGGAGGTCGCCGCCAAGGCCGATGCGGTGGTCCTCTCTGCCGGCTTCGACTACTTCACCGAGGGAGAAGGCATGGACCGGACCTTCGGCGTCGATGCATTCCAGCAGATGCTGTTGGAGGAGATCCCGCGGGTCAACCCGAAGACCATCGTGACCCTGTTCGGCGGCGCCGGCATCGATTGCCAGGGCTGGCTGGACCGCGTGCCGGGACTTATTCACCTCTGGTATCCTGGCCAAGAGGGCGGTACCGCGTTGGCCGAGATCATCTCCGGAGCGGTGAATCCATCCGGCAAGCTGCCGGTGACCATGCCGAAGCGGATCGAGGACCACCCCAGCTATCCATTCTTCCTGAACCCCGCCGACATGGCCAAAAAACTGGCGGTGTACGGCGAAGGGATATTCGTGGGTTATCGCGGATATGATGCCCGCAACGTTGAACCGCTGTATCCATTCGGTTACGGGCTGTCCTACACCAGCTTCGCCTACGCAGAGCCAGAGGTCGAGGCTGTGACGGATGGTTCAGTCACGGTGACCTTCACACTCACGAATTCCGGGCCTCGCGAAGGCGCCGAGATCGCCCAGATCTATGTCGCCCCGCCGGCAGGCGCCTTTCCTCGTGCCCCCAAGGAACTCAAGGGCTTCGCCAAGGTCCAGCTCAAGCCAGGTGAATCCAAGCGCGTCTCCATCCCGCTGGCCAAGGATGCCTTCGCCTATTGGAATCCAGACAGCAAAGCCTGGACGGACGCCGCTGGGGCGTACCACATCATGATCGGCGCATCGTCACGCGATGTGCGGCTGACCAAGGATCTGACGGTGGGGAATCAATGAATGCAGATGCCACGGCTGGTGCGTCCAGAGCAGCGTGCTGCTACCAGCCGATCTGAGTTGAACCTGCCTGTCGCAGTTGGTGGTTGGTGGTTGGTTTCTGGTGGTTGGGGGACAACACCTTGCGGCGCCGCTTCGGATCACCCAGTCGGTGCTTGGAAACAGGGTCGCAACGCGCTGTGATGCAGTCCCCAACCACCAACCACTAACCACCAACCACGTTTTTCAGGTTGAATCGACAACGTCCCCAGAGGATCCGTTTCATGTCTCTTCCTGTACGCTTGATGTACTGCGCCCTATGTGCTTTGCTCGCTGCCGGGTGTTCAGGCGCCGAACCAATTCGCCAGGAGATCTCCCTGGACGGAACCTGGCGGGTCCAGCGCGGAGGCGCTGATCTGCCCACGACCCCGTATCAGGGCGAGATCCCGGTGCCCGGGGTGACCGATCTGGCACGCAACGCCAATGGCAGCGGCCCATGGTGGTGGCTGGAGCGCGAATTCACCCTCGACCGGGTGCCGTCCCCGGTGGCGTTGCTGAAGCTGCACAAGGCCAAGTACAGCACCCGGGTCTATCTCAATGGCACGCTCATCGGCGACCACCTGCCCAATTTCACCCCGCAGTACCATGACCTGCTCCCGGCCCTGAACTTCCATGGCGTGAACCGGCTGACCATCCGCCTGGGCACCTTCCGCTCGCCCGAACTGGCCCCGGGGGCGGTGG
>JBILDK010000157.1:0-6369 GCA_044352625.1 Planctomycetota bacterium | reverse complement strand
TTGGACCATGTCTCCCAGAGCCTGAGCTACCCGATGCACCGCGATCGCGAGATGGGCGTCGAGCAGATCCGCTTCGAGGCATGCTCGTAGCGGCGTCCAATGCAACCGACCCGGCCCATGCGCAGGTTCGACGATCGCGACCCACGGATGCACGAGTTCCGGGGTCGCTCCAGGCGTGGCCAGATAGGGTCCGCCAAGCTCGATCAGCTCGCCGACAACAGAACCGTGATCGTGCAGGAACTGCTCGCGGAGCCAGGACTCGGCCCGATCCAGCCGGTCGACCTGTGCCGGCAGTCGCCAGGCTGGAACGACGGCCAAGCCTGATGATCCACAGGCCGACTGGATCGCCGGCAACCAGCGGTGTTCGACACCGACCAGGACGTCCCCCGCGATGACGATGATCGGCAGCACCACGGCGGTGTTGCTGGTGGCGGAGCGCGGCACCACCCACTCCCGGCTGGTTGTGGCCAGTTCACGTCCGTTCGCATCGACCTCGCTGAACAGACCACTGCGGATATCGAGGTAGCCGGCGGAGTGGGCTGCAGGCGTGAAGGTGATCCGCGCAGATGGACGCAAAGCGTCAGGATGCCTGGGCCAACTGATGTGATGATTCGCAGGGGTGATCGCCGCACCGATCCAAGGACCGCGATCAACACCCAGACGGCGCAGCAGACGGTGGATGTTGAGTTCGAGGCGCGCGTCGAACAGACCTCCGACCTGGGCCGCGCGCAGGCAGGCGCGCGCATCCAGGACATGGACCGAGCCCGCTTCGGCGAGGCAGCCATATGACACCAGCAGGTGCGGACCATCCGGATCGATCTCGACCGGCACAGCGGTTACGATCTCGTCGATGCCTCCTGGTGACGTGGCATAGCGACTCGGATCGAGGATTGCACGGATGCGCGCCTGATCGACGCCGGCACGCTCACGGAGGATGGTCCTGACCGCTCTAGGCAGGTCCGAGTCCGGGGCGGTGATCGCCGCAATCGGCTCGGCGAGATACCCGCTCCACTGCGCTCCGGACAAGTTGGGCCGCAGGGGATCCGCGACGACGATGGGGCGGGGAAAGCCCTGCTTGGCGAGTACCAACACCTGGCCATTGCGCCGGAACCATGGCAGCAGGTCGAGCGTACGCCCAGGTCGCTCGACGAGGTCGTAGATCGAACCATCGCTGCCCGTCCAGGTCTGCAGGTGGAGGAAGACGGGCTTGTCCACCGGTGCTGAGTTCACCAGCCGCAGACGGGTCCCCTGGCCTGACACCGTCTTCTGGCCAACGACCACCATATTCGTCGGCGGGAAAGGCAGTGATCCGCCATCAGGCCCGAACAACCTGGCTCTGCCTTGATAGCGGTTAGCGATGATCCACGGATTGCGGATCGGGGCGGCGACCACCATGCGCAGGCTACGGCGCTCCAGGGCGTGGATGAATTCGGCCTGGGTCCAATACGTGTATTCCTCCAGGAGTTCGACCTCCCAATCGGCGCGGTAGTCCTTGCGCAGGAGGAATTCTTGGGCGTCGTGATGCCGGCAGCGGAGCCGATGCCAGCCGACTTCCGGCACGCCCAGATCCTTCCACCGGAGTTCCCCCGGCTGGTAGCGGCTGTTGCGCACGCTGAAGGCGTAGCGCCGCCACAGCGCCCAGGTGGACAGGCCAAGGACATCGCCGTCGTCCTGGCCATCATCCGAACGCACATCCAGCGCGACGTCCTCGGGGCCATCGGGAGCGACGAAATCGCGGATGATCAGCACGCCACCGGGCCGCAGGGCTGCCACCTGGTTGTCGAGGCAGGCCTCAAGCCGATCGGTGGAGTAGCCAGTGAAGCTGGTGACGTGGTGCAGGACCGATGAGTCGAGGATCCCGTCCAGCGATTCAGGCGGGAAGACCGGGTCGGCGATGTCGCCCTGGAGGTAGCGCAGGTTCGACCGCTGGTAGGTAGCATGGGCGCTGGCGACGGCGGCAGGATTGATGTCGACGCCCACCAGATCGAGATCCGGATGCAGGCAGGCCAGATCGAAGGTGCCCCGGCCCGAGCCGCTACCCATGTCGGCGACGCGACCGGTGGTCGGGAAATGAGCCGTGGTGAGCGCCACCTTCTGCTGCATCGACGCGTCCATGCCTGCGAAGTAGCTGGCATAGGCGTCCTGCGAGCCACGGTCCTGCAACCGGTACGTCTCGGATTCCATGCCACACCTTCTAGGTCGGGGCATGGAGCTGACCAGCAGGAGGAATGGCTTGGCATCGAGCCCGCGCGGGCGCCCCAACCGATCGGCAGACGTGGGCTACACGGTCAACGAGGAGACCACCAGGGGCCAGCGCGGGAATCAGGTCCAGGAGGTAAACGTGCTGGTGGTGCACCAGCGCCCCAAGGCGCCACATCAGGCGCATCAGTTCCATCCTGCATCACGCTCAGAACGAAGGCCTGGCCGTACAGAGCAGCGAAGGGCGTGAATGCTTCACGGAATGGTTGCGCGACATGATCGCCGACATTGCGATGACGGACAAGGCCATGGCGGCACTGTGGTCTGCGGTTCATCCGACCATGTCCAGTGGCGACGACTTGGCCGTGGCCTAGGTTTCGCCCATGGCAGGGATGAGCATGATGCGCTGCACCGTCGATCCCCTGTGGTCCATCCGCATACCCAGAACGTCAAGGAGCCGACCGTGAACCCAGCCCTCGCTCATATCTTCCATCGTCGCTCAGTGCGCTGCTTCACGTCTGACGCCGTTCCCGACGCCCTGGTTCGTGACCTCCTTGATGCGGCGATGGCGGCGCCCTCAGCCCGCGCCACGGATCCGTGGCGGTTCGTGGTGCTGCGCGACCTGGCCGTGCGCCGCGCCATCGCGGCCAAGCTGCCCAACGGCAGCATGCTGGCCCAGGCTCCACTCGGCATCGCCATCTGCGGCGAACTCAGTGCGGCGTGCGACCAGCAGCTTTCCTACCTGATCCAGGACTGCTCGGCCGCCATGGCGAACCTGCTGCTCGCCGCTGATGCCCTGGGACTCGGCGCCTGTTGGCTGGGCGTGCATCCCCGCGAGGACCGCGTGGCCCATCTCAGAACCACCCTCGGATTACCCGATGGCATCCTGCCGATTGCTGCGGTTGCCGTCGGTTGGCCCGCAGAGTCGCCTGCGCCACGGACGCGCTTCGACAGCGCAAAGGTGCATGGGGATCGGTGGTGAATGTCTTCTTCATCTGCACATGGAATAGGCCTGACCCACGATGATCACCCTCGCCGTCATCGACTTTGAGACCACGGGCATGATGCCCGGCCCCGACCGCATCATCGAGGTCGGGGCCGTGATCGTCCGTGATGGCGTCGTGGCCGAGACCTTCGCGACCCTGATGGACCCCGGCTGCCGGATCCCGGGCTTCATCACCGGCCTGACCGGCATCACCACGGCGATGGTCCGTGGCAAGCCGAAGCCGGAAGCGGTGATGCCGGACCTGCGCGCCTTCCTCGGTGACCTGCCCTGCCTGGCCCACAACGCCAGCTTCGACCGGCGGTTCTTCACGGCAGAGATGGAACGGGCCGGACACGCGCACGATCGTCCCTTCCTGTGCTCGGTCCTGCTGGCCCGGCGGCTGGTGGAGGGTGCGCCCAGCCACCGCCTTGGTGCCCTGGTCGAGCACCTCGGTCTGGAGCCGCCGCCCGGGCACCGGGCACACCGTGCTTTGGGCGATGCCCTGATGACCGCCCAGCTCTGGCTGCGGCTGCTCGCCACCGTCAGCGACCGCCTCGGTACCGAGCCGAGCTGTGCCCTGCTGGAGCGTCTGATGCGAGTGCCCCGAGCGCAGGTGTCGCGCTGGCTGGCGGAGCAGGCTGGGCGCGGGGAGCACCATCACTGACGCAACCTGCATCGCAGTCAGGCTGACGGCATGAAGGGGTTCTCGTCTGCACGCTCAACCTGACCCGCAGCGTGGTCGCTGAGTGGCGCTACCACGGCACTCCAGGGATGCAGGTCTGCACCGCCGGCACCTCCGACCGGGCCGCGGGGAAATCCCGCTACCGTTCCGCAGCGGTTTTCTGGTTGCTTTCCACGGTCTGGCCTCGTAGTTTCTCGCCCTCCTCGACCTGGGCGGTTAGCTCAGTGGCTAGAGCATTCGCTTCACACGCGAGGGGTCACAGGTTCAAATCCTGTACTGCCCACCAGGTTGTGCGCCCAAGATCCGCAATGGTCTTGGGCGCGCTTTTTTTCAGGCTCTGTGCGTTCAGCTCACTGCGCCATCTGACCGGCCCCGGCGGCGTGCGGGGCCCAATGTTCCAGCTCGATCACCTGGGTGCGGCAGGTGGGCAGGGCTTTGAGAAAATAGCGGCCGTAGGCCTTGGTCAGCACGCGATGGTCGAGGATGACCACGGTGCCGGTGTCGGCCTGGGTGCGGATGAGGCGGCCGAAGCCCTGCTTGAGGCGGATGATGGCCTCGGGCACGGAGCGCTCCATGAAGGCGTTGCCCCCGCGCTGGGTGATCTGGGTGTGGCGGGCTTCGACCACCGGATGCACCGGGACCTCGAAGGGCAGCTTGGTGATGACCACATGGCGCAGGGCGTCGCCAGGCACATCGACGCCTTCCCAGAAGCTGGTGGTGCCGAAGAGCACCCCATCGCCCACGCGCTTGAACAATTCGATCATCTGCGCCCGGCCGAGGCGGTCGCCATGGCGCAGGACGAACCGGTTGGCGCGCTCCAGCCGCGGGCGCATGCGATCGTGGACCGCCTGGAGCTGACGATAGCTGGTGAAGAGCAGGAACGCGCCGCCTTTGCGGCCGCGTTCAGGATCGTCGAGGTAGTCGCCGAGCCACGCTGCGACCGCTTCTTCGTAGCGCGCACTGTTGGGGTCGATGGCGCTCTGATTGAGGATGAGCGAGGCCTGACGTTCGAAATCGAAGGGGCTGCCCAGGCGTTTGGCGAGGCCGCCTTCGAGGCCCAGGCGCCGCCGTAAAAACAGGAAGCGGTCGCTGTCGTCGGCGGCCAGGGTGGCGCTGGTCAGGACCACGGTGCGGGTGGCGTCGAACAAGCGCTCCTTGAGCAGGGCAGCTACCGAGAGGGGGGCCGCGGACAGCGACGGCGCGCCGCGCCCGCGCGGGATGGTCGCGTAGTACACCTGGTCGGGCAGGCCCTGTTCGATCACTTGGCGGATCCCGCCAGCGAGGCCCGCGGCCTTGCCGACCTGGGCTTTCAACTCGGTCACCACGTTCTCGTCATCGGCCTGGGCGGCGGCGGCGTCGAGTGCCTGGATCACCGCGTCCAGCGCCGGACTCAGGCCGTTTTCGACCTGGTGCGGCGCAGTCAGGCGCATGGTTTCCTCGGCGCGGTCGATGGCGAGCAGGGCGACCTCCTTCCAGAAGAGTTCATTGGCCTCGCGGGCCCGCTCGACCACGCCGCGGCCCATGGCCCAGCGCTCGTCGGCGAACAATCCGCGGCCTTTGCGCGACCACAGCCCGTCCAGGAACACGCGCACCTGGGCTTCGCTGACCGACACGCCGAGGTGGTCCGTGGCCACGTCCTCCAGGGTGTGGGCCTCGTCGAAGACCACGATGGGATGTGCCGGGAGGATTCCCGCGTGGTCGTCGCGCAGGGCGAGATCGCTGAAATACAGGTGATGGTTCACCACCAGGATGTGGGCGTCCTCCATCGCTTTGCGCGCGTTGTAAAAGAAGCATGAGCCATGGGTCGGACAGCGCCGGCCGAGACAGTTGCCGCGATCCGACTGGACCTGGCGCCACACCTGCCAGGGCGGTTCCCAGCCCAGGTCGCCGAGATCGCCGGTCTCAGATTCCGCGGCCCACGAGGCGATGTCGCGCAGCACCGCCACGTCCTCGCGGGTTTCGAACAGGGCCTGCTGGCCGTCATGCGCAATGCCCAGGCGCCGTCGCGACAGATAATTCTGACGGCCCTTCACCAGCACCGCCTTGAGGTTCGGCAGGATGCGCTGGAGCAGCGGGATGTCCTTCTTCATCAACTGCTCTTGCAGCGCGATGGTGCCGGTGGACACCACCACCTTTTGCCCGGTGGCCAGGGCATGGAGCGCGAGGGGGACGAGGTAGGCGAAGCTTTTGCCTACGCCGGTGGGGGCCTCGACCACGGCGTGGGTGCCCTGGTTGATGGCGTCCGCCACCAGCGCCGCCATGGCGAGTTGCTGCGGGCGGCTCTCATAGGCCGGTAGCTCGCGCGCGAGCAGGCCGTCGGGCCCGAGCACGTGGTCCGTGGACAGATCCATGATGGGTCACAATAGACTCGGTGCGAGCGGAGCAATCGGCAGCGCCGCACGCTCTCCACCGACCACCCACGACTCGTATTGCATTGCCGGGAAGCGGCCCAAACCACAGCTTCAGTGATCATCGATCTTGATACTCGGCCAGAGCTGACTTC
>JBILDK010000005.1:0-20163 GCA_044352625.1 Planctomycetota bacterium | reverse complement strand
CAGGTCGCGCCGGCAGATGGCCCAGACGATGTTCATGGGTGGGCCTGCGGCCGTGGTTGGTGGTTGGTGGTTAGTGGTTGGGCGACAGCCGGTGCAATCCATGCGGCGTCGCCGTCGCGCATGGCACCAACCACCAACCACCAACCACCAACCACCGGGGCAATCACGAAATCACCTGCAATTCCCCCGCATCGAAGCTGCGTTCGCAGTAATGACAGCGCACCGTCAGGGGGTTGGGCACGACCACATCGAAGCGCGTGGTCCAGCGTTCGTGGTTGGTAACGCAGTTGGGATTGGCACAACGCGCAATGCCGTCGAAGCGGGCCGGGATGGGCACCTGCTCCTTCGAGATCACGTGGTAGTCGCGGATGATCGAGACCGAGGCGCTGGGCGCGATCAGCGCCAGGCACGACAGCTGGCGCGGGTCAAGTTCGCGCAGCGAGATCTTGACCACGCCTTTTTGACCGATGCGCGTCGAGCGCAGGTTCATGCCGATGAACACCTGGTCGCTGGACTGCGCCAGGAGGTTCGCCACCAACAAGGTCGCCGCGGTCGGGATGTGGTCGATCACGGTGCCGCTGGCGATGGCCTCGACCTGGCGGGTGCGGGAGGCGTCGTGGGTGCTCATGACAGGGCTCCCAGGACCAGGGCGAGCAGCGCCTGGCGCACCGGAACGCCGTTGCCGGCCTGCACGAAATAGCGCGCGTGCGGCGTCAGGTCCACGTCTTGGGCGATCTCGTTGACGCGCGGAAGAGGGTGCAGGATGCGCATGCTGTCGCGGGCTCCGGCGAGCATCGCGGCGGTGATGCGGTAGCTGGACTTGACGTGGTCGAATTCCAGTGGATCGGGGAAGCGTTCTTCTTGCAACCGCGTCATGTACAGCACGTCGCAGCGGCCGATGGCCTCGGGCAGGCCTGGCACCACCTCGACGGTCATGCCTGCGGCCCGGGCCTCGGTCAGGTAATGTTCAGGCAGTTCCAGTCCGCGTGGGCTGGCGAGCAGCAAGTGCGCGCCGAAGTGGCCAAGGGCGGTAACGAGGCTGTGTACCGTACGGCCGTATTTGAGGTCGCCGGCAAAAGCCACGGTTAGGGGCTTGCCACCCTCGATCAGGCGCGGGAAGTCGGTGGCGATGGTGTAAAGGTCGAGGAAGGTCTGGGTCGGGTGCTGATTGGCCCCGTCGCCACCATTGATCACTGGAACGCGCGAGACCTCGGTGGCAAGGCGGGCCGAGCCGTCGCGCGGATGGCGCATGACCACCACGTCGGCGTATTGCTCGACCATGCGAATGGTATCTGCCAGACTTTCGCCCTTCTTGGCCGAGGACGAGCCGGGGTCGCTGAAGCCGATCACCCGGCCGCCCAGTTTCTGCATCGCCGCTTCAAAGGACAGCCGGGTGCGTGTGCTCGGCTCGAAGAAGAGCGTGGCCATGAGCCGGCCCGCCAGCAGCTCGGGGCGTGGGTGGGCTGCGAGGCCGCGGGCGGTGGCGAGGATGTGGAGGATTTCATCACGCGTGAAGTCGGTGATGGAGATGACGTGGCGGTCGCGAAATTGCACGCTAGCATGCTAGGCCCGGTGGGGCTGCGTCCAGCCGTGAAGCCCCACCTGTCAGGTCCGTCTCTGGTCAAGTGCCTTTCCCTGAACGGAATAGGGCATTGACGAATGAGGTTGCCATGGTGTATGGTCGCACTGTGGACCGCCCTGCAGGTCCTAACCTTCCGACCGCCGAACAGGGCAACGGTGGTCAGCCTCGAACCCAAACGAGGTCGTCATGGTCGATATCAACATCTCCGGCGTGCACTACGAGGTCTCGGATAAGATCCGCGGATACATCTCAGAAAAATTCAGCACCCTGGGCAAATACCATGGGGGTCTGAACAAACTGCATGTGACCATCCATCCCTCTGAAAAGCACGGCTACCGGGTCGATGTGGATCTGCACCTGCCCCACGGCAAAGATGTCGTGGTGCATGATCACGAGGAAACCGTCTACGCCGCCATCGACGTGGCTCACGACAAGATCGCGTCCCAGCTGCGCAAGATCCACGACAAAGAGGTGCGCGGTGACCGCCACGCCTCTGACCGGCACAAAATCAGGATTTAAGCTGCAGATGTAAACCAAGCCCGGTCGGACCTCGGTCCGGCCGGGCTTTTTTGTCACGTTTGGGCAGTCGGCGGGCGGGGTACGAACGGATCGAACCACAGCCCGGCCTTGCGCGCCAGGTCGCGGATGGCGAAGGCCTCGCGGGTGACCTCGGCCTGCCACGGCAGTTCGCCCCGGGCGATGCGGTCGAGCCGTTCCTCGATCCCGGCGGTGAATTGCAGTTCGATGAAGTTGCCGGCGTAACGTGCCTTGAGGAAGGTGGTCACGGCGCAGCCCAGGTCGCTGGCATGGAGCATGCGCTTCACCTCGCTGACGTACCCGCGGGCCAGGATCGTCCCCAGGATCGCGGCGTAGGTCGAGGGTCGGCCGACCCCGGCGCGTTCGAGCGCCTTGATCAGCGAGGCCTGGGTGTAGCGCGGCGGCGGCTTGGTGGATTTCTTCTTCACCAGCAGATCGCTGAGGTCCACCGTCGCGCCTGGGTCGAGCAGCGGGAGGGTGACCGCGGCCTCCTCATTGTCCTCGGCGTCCTTCTTGGGGCGGCCGCGCTTCTTGGCGCCGGGCTGGGGCGTCTCGTCGGTGGCGTCGCCGCCGGTCAGCCGCCGCCAGCCGTCGAACAGCACCACCGTGCCCTTGGCGCGGAACACGCCCATGGGTCCGCCCTGCCACGCGCCCGGGGCACAGGCCACATCGAGGGTGGTGATGGCGTCGCGGGCCGGGGCCGCCTGGCAGGCGAGGAAGCGGTCGCGGATCAGCGCGTACAGGGCAGCGGCCTGGCCGGCGAGCGCGGGGGGCTCGTCGGGATGGGTGGGGCGGATGGCCTCGTGGGCCTCCTGGGCGTTGGCGTTGGCCTTGGCCCCGTGATCCACCGGTTGTGCAGGCAGATAGGTTGGCGGCAGGTCGCGGCGGATGATGGCGCGTGCCGCCTGAACCGCCTCGGGATCCAGCGCCGTGCTGTCGGTGCGGTGATAGGTGATGTGGCCGCCTTCGAACAGTTCCTGCAGCAGCTTCATGGTCGCCGCCGGGTCGAGGCCCAGGCGCACGCTGGCGGCCTGTTGCACCGTGGCGGTGATGAATGGAGGTGGCGGTTGTACGCTGCGCTCGCGCCGTTCGCAGCTCTGCACCACCCAGGCCTGTTTGCGGCACCAAGCCACGGTCTGCTCGGCGATGGCGGGATCGGTCAGGCGTTGGCCAAGCGCTTCGCCCTTCCACTGGATGAGGTCGGCGGTGAACGGCGGCGGACTACCGGGTTTGTCGAGCTTGGCGCGCAGCACGCAGTAATCGACCGCGTTGAACGCCGCGATCTCGGCTTCGCGCTCGGCCACCAAGCGCAGGGCCACGGACTGCACGCGACCCGCGCTCTTGGCTTCTTTCGCCACTTTCTTGAGGGTCGGACTGACCACCCAGCCCACCACCCGGTCGAGCACGCGTCGGGCCTGCTGGGCGTCCACCAGATGCTGGTCGATGGGCCGTGGCGCGGCCAGGGCCGCCTGGACCGCCGCCTTGGTAATGGAGTGGAAGGTGACGCGGCGGATCGGCTTGCCGCTGTCGCTGATGAGCGCGGCGATGTGCCAGGCGATGGCCTCACCTTCGCGATCCGGGTCGGTGGCGAGCAGGATGTCGTCGGCGCGGGCCGCCAGGCTGCGCAAAGTACTGATGGCGCGGCCGGCCTTTTCCAGCGGGACGTACTGGGGCAGGACCGCGCCATCGGCGAAGGTCACCGCTAGGTCGCCGGACACCGGCAGGTCGCGCACATGGCCGAAACTCGCCGCCACCTGCCACTCAGGGCCGATGAAGCCTTTGATCTTGCTGATCTTGTTGGGGGATTCGACGATGAGGAGGCGCACGGACGTAGAGTATGGCGATCAAGCGGGCGGTGCGAGAAGTGACCGATGGTGGCTTGAAAATGGACATAAAGTATATACAAGGTGATCACGGAGATCGATCATGGTTAAAAATCTCGTCAAGCACGGCAACTCCTGGGCCCTCGTGATCGACAAGCCGATTCTGGAACTGCTCAAGATCGATCCCACCACGGCGCTCGATATCAGCACCCCGGACGGGGTGACATTGATGGTGCGGGCGGTGGTGGATGAACCGGTGCCGGATGCGTCATTGGCCAAAGCGAGTGCCTGGATGCACGAGCGCTACGCGAAGACCTTTCAACGGTTGGCAAATTGAGTCATGGCCCCGATATTCCTGACCCTCGACCAGGTCCTGGCCGAGCACGCTGAGCAGCTCCGTCGCTATGGTGGATCGGCGGGTTTGCGTTTTGAGCGGTTGCTGCGCTCAGCGCTGGGCCAGCCCGAAGCCTCGTTCGGCGGCGTGTGGCTGCACGAAGACCTCGCGTCCATGGCGGCAGCGTACATCTTCCACCTCTCTCAGAACCATCCCTTTGTGGACGGCAACAAGCGTATCGCCGCGGCCGCCGGCGTTTTGTTTCTCGCGCTCAATGGCCAGATGATGGAGGCTGATCCAGATGCCTTCGCCGACATCGTCATGCACACCGCCGACGGCCGCACCACCAAGGACGACCTGGCGACCTTCCTGCGCGCGCATCTCAGGCCGTGGCCGGCGTGATTGACCCGCTCCCCGGGGGATGATGCTGCCCGTCCAATGAACGCCGGCGCATCGCTCTGGACCTACGCCCTGGTGGTGCTGGGCATGGTCATGAACGTGGGTGCCCAGGTGGCGCTCAAATTCGCAGTGCAGGGGGGCGGGCACCTGACGTTGAGCGAACCGCGTGCGCTCCTGGGCCTGATGTTCAATCCCTGGCTGCTGGGCGGACTGGTGCTGTACGCCGCCAGCGTGATCAATTGGCTGGTGGTGCTCTCGCGCCTCGACCTGGGCATCGCCTATCCGCTCATGGGGGCTGGCTACATCCTCGCCTTCCTCGCCGGGGTGTACTGGTTCAAGGAACCGGTCAGCGCCACGCGCATCGCTGGCATCATCGTCATCATCCTCGGGGTCATCCTCCTTACCCGTCCGGTCGCCGCCCATGTCTGAACCTGCCAAGCAGCCCATGCTCCCCTTCGCCAAGCCGTGCATCAGCGAGGCCGCCGTCCAGGCCGTGGCCGAGGTCCTGCGCTCGGGCTGGATCACCAGCGGGCCCAAGGTGGTCGAGTTCGAACGCCGCCTGGCGGAGTATGTCGGCGCGCCCCACGCCGTGGCGGTGAACAGCGCCACCACCGGCCTCGACCTGGTGTGCGCGGCGCTCGATCTGCAGGACGGCGACGAGGTCATCGTGCCCTCGATCAACTGGGTCAGCGGACCCAACATGATCGAACTCAATGGCGGCCGCTGCGTATTCTGCGATGTGGTGCCGGGTACGCTCAACGCCGATCTTGATGATGTGGCGCGGAAGATCACCCCGCGCACCCGGGCGATCATGCCGGTGCACTTCGCAGGGGCCCCGGTCGATCTCGACCGGCTGCGCGCGATCATCGCCGGACGTCCCATACGGATCATCGAGGACTGCGCCCACGCCGCTGGCACGCGCTGGAACGGCGCCCATGTCGGGGCGGCGGATATCGGCGTGTTCTCCTTCCATCCGACCAAGAACCTGACCACCGCCGAAGGCGGCATGGTCACCTGTCGCGATGAAGCCTTCGCCGCGCAATTGCGCGTGCTGCGCTTCCACGGCATCCGCAAGGATGCGTGGAAGAACCACAGCCGCAGCGGCAAGGATGTCTACCAGGTGCTCTCGCCGGGCCGCAAGGGCAACCTGCCGGACACCCTCGCGGTGCTCGGCATCCACCAGCTCGCCGATCTCGACCGGATGAACGCCGAACGCACGCGCCAGGCGGCACGCTACGGCGACCTCCTGAAGGGCCTGCGCCTGGCCCGGCCCCTCGACCTGCCGACCGCCGCCGGTGTCACCCATGCCTGGCACATCTATGTGCTGCTCATGGCCCCCGGGGTGGATCGCGCCCGGGTGGTGGACGGTCTGGAGGCCCGTGGCATCGGCACCGCGCTGCACTTCCCGCCGGTGCATACCCAGGCCTACTACCGCACCACCTATCCCGACTGCCGGCTGCCGGCGAGCGAGGACGTGGGCGCACGGCTGCTGACCATCCCGCTGTTCCCCGGGATGACGGACGCCGACCAGGACCGGGTGGTCGCAGCACTGCGCGCGGTCGAAGCCGAGGTCTTGGCATGAAGCTGTCCATCGTCATCCCGATGTACAATGAGGAGCGCAACATTCCGGCGCTGATCACGCGCCTGGTGGCGGCCTGCGCGTCGTTGCCCTTCCCGTGGGAGGTGGTCTGCGTCAACGACGGTTCCCGCGATCGCACGCCGCAGCTCATCCGCGAGGCCCAGGCCGCGCATCCCCAGTTCGTGCTGGTGGACTTCGCGCGCAACTTCGGCCAGCACGCCGCGGTCACCGCCGGCTTCGCCCACGCCCGCGGCGAGTGGATCATCACCCTGGATGCGGACCTGCAGAACCCGCCCGAGGAGATCCCCAACCTGGTCAGGCAGTTCGAGGCTGGTCACGATCTCATCAACACCGTGCGCCAGAACCGCCAGGACACCGTGTTCCGCAAGGTCGCGTCCAAGATCACCAATGCGGTGGTGCGCAAGCTGTCGGGCATCAAGCTCAACGATTTCGGCTGCATGCTGCGCGGCTACCACCGCGACGTGGCGCGGCGCGTGGTCGCCTGCCGCGAGTACAAGACCTTTATCCCGGCCCTGGCCTCGCTCTTCGCCTGCCGTCCGGTCGAGATCCCGGTGGGCCACGCCGAGCGCGCCGCCGGCGAGTCGAAATACCCGCTGCACAAGCTGTTCGCCCTGCAGCTCGACCTGATCACCAATTTCTCGGTCCAGCCGTTGCGCCTGCTGTTCATCTTCGGAATGGTCTTTGCGGCCCTCGGCATGGTGGTGGGCTTGGGAATCCTCGTCGCGCGCATCTGCCTGGGTGAAGGCTGGGCTAACCAGGGCACGCTCACCGTGCTTGGCCTGTTGATTTTCCTCACCGGGGCGCAGTTCTTCGCCTTCGGCCTGATCGGTGAGTACATCGGCCGCATCTTCCAGCAGGTGCGCCTGCGCGAACCGTGGTTCGTGAGCAGCGTCGAGCGCGTCGGAGAGGACATCGAACGGCCTCTGGGCACCGAGCGCATCGAACGCCAGCGATGACGTCTGCCGTCGTCTATGCCTATCACGGCTTTGGCGTGTGCGGGCTGGAAAGCCTGGTGCGCCAAGGGGTGTGCATCCGTCAAGTGGTGTCGCATCGTGATCATCCTGGTGAGCGCTGCTGGTGGCGCTCGGTGGCGGAGCGCTGCCGCGACCTGGCCATCCCCTGTGAGCTGGATGCGGATCTGCGTGACCCGGCGACCGTGGCCCGGCTGACGGCGTTGCGGCCGGATCTGATCCTGAGTTGCTACTATCGCTCCCTGATCCCCATGACCCTGCTCGCCGCGCCGCTCGGCGCCTGGAACCTGCATGGTTCGCTGTTGCCGCGCTTCCGGGGACGGGCACCGATCAACTGGCAGTTGGTCCACGGCGAGCCGCGCGCCGGCTTGACTCTGCATCGCATGCTGCAACGCGCCGACGCGGGCGATATCCTCGCCCAGATCGCGGTCGACGTCCATCCTGATCAGGATGCCTTCGGTCTCGCCCAGCAGTTGTTGGCGGTGTGTCCAGCGTTTCTGGACACATCCTTGGCCGATCTGCTGGCCGGCCGCGCCACGCCCTGGCCGCAGGACGAGGCCCAGGCCACCGTGTTTCCGGGTCGTCGCCCCGAGGACGGCCGCATTGATTGGACGTTACCAGCGCGGCGCATCCACAATCTGGTGCGCGCGGTGGCCCCACCGTGGCCAGGCGCATTTACCATCTGTCGCGGTGAGCGCCTGATCATCCGCCGTAGTGCGGTAGCCGACGAAGGTGTGGTCCACGGCGAACCCGGCCGCGTGCTGACCGACGGTAGCATCGCCTGCGGACATGGTCGCCTGGTTGTGCTTGAGGCAGGCCGTGGCGACAGTGATGACGTGGTGGACCTGATCTGCGGCGAGATGCTTCGAGCGGGCACCTAAAGAATCGACCCCGCAGGCTCAGCTGCGGGGTCGAGACGAGGTAAAACTGGTTGCGCGTTCAGGTCGGCGCAGATTCGTTCGCGGGGGCAGCTTCGGTCACAGGGACGGCAGCCTCGGCCACGGCCTTCTTTTGAAAGCGCGGCGCGGGATTGCCCTTGAGCACGAAGGGATCACCGGGGTTGAGCGCTTCGACGTTCTTTTGGGCGGTCTTGAGGACCGCGAAGATTTCGTCAGCGGTGAAGCCGGTGGCGAGACGGAAGGCAACGCCGACCTTGCCCGGCTCGGAATACTTGACCCACACCACATGGCTGGCCTGGGTCAGCTCGTAGGGCGGCGTGACCCACAGCTTCCACGCGCATTCCGCGTTGGTCGCATGGTAGATCGCGACGTAATCGCGGCTGGCTTCGGTTTGGATGGTGGTTCCGCTGCCCTTGAGCAACGTGTGCAGCGCTGATTTGGCGAGGTCTGCTGTATGCTGACCCTTTTCCTGCTGGGCAAAGGACATTTCGTAGGTTCCGATGGGGAACCTGCCCAGATGTTTGAGGGCGACCTGGTTGATGTTCGGCCCGAGAACCACGGTCAGGTCACGTTCGGGAAAGTTGGCGAGCTTGGGCTTGGCGTCAGGCATGGGGAGAGAACTGTAGAGCGGGGGCGCGCGGGCTCAACCCCTCGCATGGTGATCGTCATCGATTCCGGCACAGGGCATGCTTCTATCGGTCATACAACGGTCAAAATGCCACGATGTGCGCTTGGTGGGCTTGTGCCAAGGCGCATCCCGTGTCATGATGCCAATGCAGGAGGTGGACCATGACTGCTCTCGTCCCTGTAACCAGCGAGCCACTGCTGGCGTACCTTGCCTCCTGTGGCGGCACCGACCGGTTTGAATTCAGCGATGGATTCGGAGAACCGGACCCCCTTGCTGCCCGGCGTTTTGCCGAAGATTTGCGTGATCGTCTGGGTGAGGCCCTGGACAGTGTGGTGCTGGTCCAGCAGAGCGCGAATCGGGTCACTGTCACAGCGGTGTGCGGCTGATAACGCAGACATCGGTCTGCATCGGTGATGTACGCACATCAGGCCGAGGCCTGTTCCCGTCCGCCCAACACAGCGCATCACCAGCGAGGCGCGTGCTTCAGCTTCGGTAATGGCATCCGTGGGGATGGGATCCGTGAGCGTGGGATATCTCTAAGAGGTTCCGAGGCCGAAATTGTTAACGGATTAATCGGTGGCCTCGGGCTTGTTTCTGGCCAAACCTCAACCGCATCGGGTGTGGGTTGGTCAGGGGGATTTCGTGCCGTCGGGCGCGAAGCGCGTCTCGTGGCTCTCGATCCATGCCACCAGGTCCTTGCCGGCTTCCTGGGCGGCGGTGCGTAGGGCTTCGGGTTCGTCGAGGTCCGAAGTGTAATAGCCGGCGCCGGTGAAGCGGCCCACCAGCGTGGCTCGCTTGCTAACCAGCAAGGCGGTGCCGCGCAGGCGTACCATCCACTGCACTGGGACGGTACGGCTGTCGTTCGCCGTGACGTCGATAATCTCTTCCTCAAGCGCCAGTTCGAGCCGGGCGGTGGCTCCGGCCGGATTGATGCGCCAGCCAAGCTGGCGTTGAAGGGCCTTGGGCACCTCGGCCTGGACATAGGCTTGGCTGCGCGCGAGACGGCCCTGGTTGGCCTGGATGGTCAGGGCGATGCCTTCGCCCAACTGAGGTGGATCAGTGGGCCGGTAGCAGCCGGTGACGGCAAGCAGCAACAGCGCAAATAGGGCGAGGTGACGCATCAGCGCACCGTGCTGGACTTAGGGGGCAGGGCGGACCGTTCGCGTTCCGCATCGCGGGCCTGGTTCGAAGCCGGGTCCCGGGCGACGACCGAATCGTAGAAGGTGTGGGCACCATCCGACCACGAGCGCAGGCCAGCGGGCATCCGCAGCCATGCGAGAACCGGGGGAGTGCCGCGGTCGCGGTACCAGCGCGCCACCGCGAGATCCCGGTCTTGCATCCACAAGCGGATGCGCTTGCGATAGGCCTGGACGGTGGCGACCCGGTCAGGTGCGCCCATGGTTTCGATTTCGGCCTGGTCGATGAGGGTGGCGGCCATCACCAGCACGCCCATGTCGTAGTTCGCGCCACGGTAGGTGACGAGGTAGCTCAGGGCGTATTCGCACACTGCCGGGAAGGTGTATTGTGGATTCGCGGGGTACTCGCCGATGAAACGTTCGTAGGCGGCGCGGGCTTCGAATATCTGGTCACGGCCGCCGTGGATGAGTTGGGACCGGGCCAGTCCGAGGGCAGCCCGGGGCGCGACCCCGGCGCGGTCGCCGTGCTGGGCAAGGAAGCGGAATAGACGGTTGGTGCCGCTGTCGGCCATCAAGGTGGTGCCATCGATGGCGATCACCTTGGCCGGGTCGTCGGCCTCAAGATTGATCGCGGCGCTGAAATCCTGTTCGCGTTCCGCGACCTCGATGGCCCGGCGCATCGCTTCGTCCATACCCTGCCAGTTGGGAATGAACAGCCACAGCTTGAGCAGCGATTCGTGGACCCCGCTGAGCTTGCGGCCCACCGCGTAGCCCTCCATCGCGGTGCGCAGCAGGTCGCCGGCGAGAGCGGAATAGGGATGCTCGTCAAAGCCGTCCTCGGCGCGCCAGCGGGCGCGGATCTCGTGTCCGCTGGCGAGCAGTTCCTTGGCCTCGCGCAGGTAGCGGCGGGCGCTTTCGTTGTCCTGCTGGGCCGCGGTGGCACTGACCAGGCCGACGCGATAAGCGGCAGCATCGGCCATCATGTCGCGGAAGAACTTGGTATCGCCCTCGGCTTCGTCGGCCGAAGGATTCACATTGGCGTTGGCATCGAGCGCCGCGAGCCAAGGGGCGGCTGGAACGGACAAGAGAAGGACGAGCAGACAGGGTGCGCAACGCATGCGGCGGCACCATAGGCCCGCGCCGCCCGTGACCAGTGGCACCCGCCGCAACCCGACCATCATCAATCCATGCCCATCGCCCGCATCCTCGCCATCGGTGACGAGCTTGTGCTCGGTCGCACCGTCGACAGCAACAGCACCGCCCTGGCCAGGATGCTCGGCGACCTGGGTTTCACCGTCGATCAGGTGCGTCAGGTGGGCGACGGCGAGGCCGGGATCTGCGCCGCACTGCGCGCGCTTGCGGCGGATGCGGCCGTGGTGGTGTGCACCGGAGGCCTTGGCCCCACTGCCGATGATCGCACCCGCCACGCCCTGGCCGCAGCCATGGGGGTGTCACTGGAAGAATCCGCCACGGCCTGGCGCGTCATCCGCAAGGCCTGGGCCCGATTGCGCCCCGGGGTCACGGTGCCGGACATCAACCGCCAGCAGGCCCTGGTGCCGGTCGGTGGTTCATGGTTGGCCAACGACCGCGGCACCGCTCCGGGATTGCTGGCCCACATCGGTTCGTGTCAGGTGGCCTGTCTGCCCGGTGTCCCGCATGAAATGCTGGCCATGGCCCAACGCCTCGCCCGCCGCCTACCGCGCCTGGTACCGGGACTGATACGGCCGGTGGTGGCCGAGGTGTGGTTCAGCGGGATCGGTGAATCCACCGCCCAGGAACGTATCGCCGATCTGTTCAGCGAGCGTGATCCCCAAGTCGGCATCACGGTCAGTGAGGCCGGCCACATCACCCTGCGCGTGGTCGGACGGGGGCCGGTCGTGCGCCGTCGCGCCAGGGAGCTAGCGGCCCGTCTGACCGGCCACGTTCTGCCCGCACCGGGTCTTGCGGCGAGCCTGGTGGCCGAACTTGCCCGCCGGGGTCAGATCATGACCGCTGCGGAAAGCTGCACTTGTGGCCAGGTTGCCGCCCAACTCGGGGCGGTGCCCGGGGCCTCGGCGGTGTGGCAGGCGGGGATCATCGCTTACCACGATGCGGTGAAACGGCGGTTGCTGGGCGTCCCGGCTGCGCTCCTGCGGCGTCACGGGGCGGTCAGTTGTGAGGTCGTGGCAGCCATGGCGGCAGGCGCCCGCAGCCTGGCCCGTGCCGATGTGGCGGTGGCCACAAGCGGCATTGCCGGGCCGGGCGGCGGCACCGCTACAAAGCCGGTTGGTCTGGTGTGGTTGGCCTGCGCCACCCGGTCGGGAGTAGTGACTCGTGAGGTGCGCATTCGTGGAGAGCGCGAACGGATCCAACGCCGCGCCGCCGCGGCCGCCCTCCAGCTGGTGTGGGATGTGTTGCATGGTCGGGTCGCGGCGAACAACGCGGCGCATTGACGCGGGCAATTGTCGGGGGATGCTGCTACCCCGTTATGGTTGCAAAGTCCCTGGTTAATCACGTTTTTGGGCCCTATGTCCTACGTCAGGTCATCGGTGGCGGAGCCACGGCCGAGGTGTGGCGGGCCGAGCACCATTGCGACCATCGCCCGGTGGCGGTCAAAATCCTGCGCGAAGAACTGCTGCGTGATCGTTTCCATCAGCGCAATTTCCTCAAAGAACAGGAATTGCTCGGTGAGATCAGCCATCCCGGCATCCCGCGCCTGCGTCACCAGGGTGACCTTCAGGGCCGCCCCGCCTTCGCCATGGACTTCATCCCCGGTGCCAGTCTGGCCGAGGTGATAAAGCAGCCGGGTCTGCCGCGGCAGCGTGCGCTGTTGGAACTATGTGATGTAGTCGGCTACCTGCATGAGCAGGACGTGGTGCATAATGATCTCAAGCTGGACAACGTCCTTTGGCGGAGTGCCGGTGGCTTGGTCCTGATCGACTATGGCAGCATCCGCCGGGTCGGGACCATGCGGGAGATCACCTCCATGATCCTGCGCGAACCGGTACGGGTGTTCAACACTCCGACCTACATCGCTCCTGAATTGATTGCAGGCAAGAAGGCGACCAAGGCCAGCGATTGCTATGCCCTTGGAGTCTGCGCCTTCATCCTGCTGAGCGGCCAGCCGCCCTACCTTGACAAGAACCAGAGCGGAAAATTGCGCGCTCATGCCACCGCACAGCCGCCCTCGATCTTGGAGCGCATCAAAGGCTTCCCGCCCAATCAGGCGCGGACGATCGACGGATGCCTCGCCAAGGATCCGGCGGATCGCCCCGTCATTGCCGAACTGATCACTGCCGTTCGTTCGCTGGCGCGCTGAGGCAGGGCGAAGACGTCAGGTTGCAGCCATGGCTGCATTTCCTACCCTTGTCCACCCATGGATACAACGGCCACCATCATTCAGCGGGTGCGCGAGGAGGCCCGGCGGCGCAATGTACGCTGGACCAACCAGCGTGAGGCCATCGTTGCGACCTTTGTCGCCAGCAAGGACCACCTTACCGTTGAGGAACTGCACCGTCGGGTGCGGCTTAAGGACGCCACGGTGAGCGCCGCTACCGTGTACCGGACGATCAACATGCTCACCGAGATCGGCGTGGCGGTGCGTCGTCAGTTCGGCGCCAGCGCCAGCGCCGCCTTCGAATGCGCGGTGGATCGCGACCACCACGATCATCTGGTCTGCACCATCTGTGGGTCGATCACCGAGTTTCACCACGACCTCATCGAACGCATGCAGGTCGAGGTCGCCGACACCCACGGGTTCCTGCTCAGCCATCACCGCATGGAGCTATACGGGACCTGTGGAACCTGCCGAATCCAGGTGGACCCACCCGCTGCCGAGGATCCGGCGCCGGTCGCCCGTTGACCACTTGCAGCGGCTGGTCGGGCCGCTAACTTTTCCCTCCCGCCAGCAGTGGCGGCTGTTTCTGGCCGAATAGCTCAGCTGGTAGAGCAGCGGATTGAAAATCCGCGTGTCGCTGGTTCGATTCCGGCTTCGGCCACCATCTCACCCCCGGGCAACCCCCGGGGGTGCATTGTTCCTACACCACCCGCCACCATGACCGACCTCATCGCCTGTCTGACCCGCCTGGATGAGCGTTGGCGCCGCCTTGCGGCGCTGATGGAGGATCCCTCGGTCATCGGCACCCCGCGCTACCAGGAGGTGCTGCGCGACCACGCACGCCTCGGTCGGCTGGTTGGACCGTTCCATCGCCAGCGTCAGGCCCTGGCTGATGCAGCGGCTGCCCGCGACCTGCTCGCCGACCCTGAAATGTGCGCCGAGGCTGAGGCCGAGATCGTCGCCCAGGAGGCCACCGCCGCGGCGGCTTTTGAGGACATCAAGGCCGCACTGGTCACCGCCGACGCGGCCGGAGCGCGCAACGCCATCCTGGAGATTCGTGCCGGTACCGGCGGCGACGAGGCCAGCTTGTTTGCCGGCGACCTCGCCCGCATGTACACCCAGTGGTGCGGCAATCACGGGCTGCGCCTGGAGCCCATGACTCTCAACGAGGGCGAACGCGGTGGTTTCAAGGAGGCCATCTTTCTGGTCAAGGGCGAGGGGGCCTTTGCCCGGCTGCGCTATGAGAGTGGTGGTCATCGCGTGCAGCGTGTGCCCGAGACCGAGGCCCAGGGCCGCATCCACACCAGCGCCGCCACGGTGGCGGTCCTGCCCGAGGCCGAAGCCGCGGATGTCAGCATCAATCCAGCGGATCTCGACATCAGCACGTGCAAGGCCAGTGGCGCCGGCGGCCAGCACGTCAATAAGACCGAATCAGCTATTCGCATCGTGCACCGCCCGAGCGGATTGATGGTGTTCTGCCAAGAGGAGCGCAGCCAGCAGGCCAATCGTGAAAAGGCCATGAATTGGCTGCGCTCGCGATTGTACGACGCTGAGCGCGCACGTCTCGCCAGCGCCCGCGCCGCTGAGCGCAAGGATCAGGTCGGTTCTGGCGATCGCTCTGACCGCATCCGCACGTACAATTTCCCGCAAAACCGCATCACCGACCACCGCATCAACTGGACCGGCTACAGCCTTGACCGCTACATCGCGGGTCAGTGCGACGACCTCTATGCAGCCATGCTGGAGGCCGAAAAAGCACGGCTGATCGCGGAGTGGGATGGGGAATTCTAAGACGCAGGTCGGATGCCATTCAGGCAATGCCATCAGGTAGGTTGCGACGATAGCACGCACGGCATGTATCCACCCAGCTCCACCGGAAGCTTCCGCCCTGGTTTTACGGAAGGCCGTCCATCGAGCGGTCTGCTGAGCCCGGATCGCCTGGGCATTGCCACGCGCGAAGTATCGCCGCGGTCGGCGCGGCCCGTGATGCCGGGCTGGCCTAGCGTCGGGTAAGGGGCCTGGCGGCTTGGCATTCGTGTGTGTTGATCGATCCCTTCGCCCGGTGGCGTGACGGCTCACCGCGCGCAGGGGTCAAGAATACCTGCGGGGTCACGCGGCGACACCAGGGCCGGCGATCAGGGGTGGCGTTTGGGATCATGTCAGTAATTCCCTGCGTTCGCGTGTGAAAAAATGCCTACCATCGCAGTTTCATGAAATACACGATGCGGAATATGTAACGTAGTCTATCGCAACCACGCAATGAGGATGGATGAATTCCGAAGATCGCACCGTTGCGTGGTAAAATAGCATGCGATCTGTATCCTCAAGTGCTGTCTTTATGTGTTGTGAATAAATGAAACAATTGAAATATAAGGAGCAGGACGATTCAGCGCTAGGCCTCTTTTAGCAAGGATGAATCATGTTCAATGATACTGTCACGAACAACGGCAAGTCATTGATAATGGAATATCTGCGCCAACTAATGACTCTTGTCTTGTCGACGTTGCTGGTTGGTACGATTCACGGAGCAGAATCGAGGTCGATGCCGAAGGTCTATCATGTGGCTGGAGATGCGGGTAGCGACCAGCACAGCGGACTGGAGAAATCTGCGGCATTCCGCACGCTCAGTGCCGCCTCACAGGTCATGCGTCCTGGTGATACCTGTATCATTTACGAAGGTGTCTATCGTGAAACCTTACGGCCTAGCACCAATGGGACTTCATGGGCACCCGTAACCTTTAAGGCGGCCCCTGGTGAAAAAGTTATTCTCTCGGGATTAGATAAGATAGACAAGTGGGAGCGCACCGGTGACAACACGTTCAAGGCACACTTGAGCGGTGATCCCGGTGCCAACCTGATGGTTTTCCAAGACGGAAAAGTACTAACTGAGGCCCGTTGGCCTAATCGAAAAAACGATTCGTTTTTTGAAGAGGACATCGCCATTGCTGAAACCGAGGGGAGTTCTTTCGATCGGATACGGTGCAATGCCTTCCCGAGTCACTGGAATGAATCAGATCTGAATGGAGCCACGGTGTGGTGCATGGCCATGGCACGTTGGGCGAGTTGGACGGCCCCCGTGAAGATGTTGCTTAAAAATGAGCAGACGCTGGTTGTTGATGGCCATGATACCTGGTGGGTAAAAGAACGCCACAATCCAGGAAAAGATGCAACGCTAGGGGTGCCTCGGCCCGCGGACTTCTTTGTCAGTAATGCAAAAGTCCTTCTTGACGCACCCGGGGAATGGTTTTTCGATAAGCCCGAGTCATCGCTATATGTCTTTGTTGATCGATCCGATGACCCAAATCAGGTGGTCATGGAAGTAAATACACGGCCATTGGCGATTGACCTATCAGGGCTAAAGTATATCGCGGTCGAGGGATTCGAGCTCGTCGGCGCATCCGTCTCCATGAATGACTCGGAATATTGCACCTTATCCAGAATCAATGCTCGCCATATCTTTCACACGCGGGGCGGATTTACTGCGATGCAGGTTCCTGAAGCGGTGGGATTTCAGGTGTCTGGAAAACACAATGCAATAGTGCATTGTGAGATTTCTCGGTCTTCCGGATCAGGAATTACTCTAAGTGGATCACACAATGTTCTTTTTAACAATTTTGTACACCACACCAATTCAATAGGTGCATATTGTGTGGCCGTGCGGGTTTCCGGGTATGGTCATGATATCATTCACAATACCATTTCCATCAGTGGTCGTGACGGTTTGGGGATCAAGGGTAAGTCACATTGCATCAAGTATAATGATATTTCCTGGTCCGGTAAAGTGTGTTATGACACTGGCGCAATGTATGGCGGAGCGAATGATGGTGAGAATACCGAAATTTCACATAATTGGGTTCATGATGTGCAAACGTTCCTTGGTGCCGGAATATATTTTGATTCATATAGCAGTAATTATAATATTCATCATAACGTAATGTGGAATATTTCACATTCGGCGCTCCAGCTCAACCAGCCCAGTAATTACATGATCGTTTCGAATAATACGATTTTTGACGGCGCGCTAGACGCCAGTTATGGTGCGGGAAATGTCCCCAAGTCGATGTTTGGCTCGTTAGTCGCAAACAATCTGTTTGCGGGTAAAATGGAACTCAAGCCTGGCTACATTGCCAAGGCAAACCATTCACACAACGTGAAAACTGTTGGGAAATTATTTAACCCCAATGAAGTAGCCTTCAATGTAGGAAGAGGTGCCGGATGGTTAATTCCCGGGGTCAATCAACGGACTGATGGATCAGATCCCGATTGCGGGGCCCATGAATCGGGTCAGATCAGGAATTTTCCTGGGCACAACTTTACTTATCCCCCGTTCTATAACGCAACTCGATCGGCGGCTGGTTTTTTTCGCAACTATATAAGAAATGGTTCTTTTGGGTACAAGGAGGACTTTAACGACCTGGCGGACTGGGCAATCTCCGGACAGGTCGAAAGCACATATTTTGAAGGGTATATAGCGGACGTTGATTCCAGGAACACCATCCATGCCAACGGTCTTGTCCTTTCTGGCAATGACCCTTCGGCCGCGAAGCAGTTGGTCAGGGACCTGAAATCGGGGACTAAGTTCGCATTCGCTGGTTATGTGAAAATCGAGAGTGCTCAAGATGTTGCGTTTAAAGTGCATGGATCCAAAGGTGAATTGGCTAGTTCGCGGTACTCGCTCTCGGAGTCAGGGGCATGGAGGCATGTCGAAGTTCAATTTACCGTGCCACCAATGGACGATGATGCCATCGTCGTTGAAATTCTAAAGATAGGTCCTGGAATTGCTTACATTGATAATGTGGGCCTCTGTCCAGTCGTTGATCCATAAGTACCGATAGATGTTCTTTAGCCCAGGCACATCAGATCAGCGGGCCCGCACCGCTACGAGTGGTCGACTACCTAATTCGTTTCGGTTACCAAGCCTCCTGCGCAACCGATTCTAGATCCACCAATCCTTCGGGGTCCCGCCCCTGGGGATCCATCACCTTTTCCCGCCAGTAACCTAAGGAGTTTCAATATGGCCGCCATTGCCTTCCAGCGGGTAGAAAAGACCTACGACAATGGTTTCCGGGCGGTTCGTGGAATCGATCTTCACATCAGAGACCAGGAGTTCATGGTCCTGGTCGGGCCATCCGGCTGCGGCAAGACCACCAGTCTGCGCATGATCGCGGGCCTTGAGGAGCCGACGGTCGGCGAGATCCGCATCGGCGATCGGGTGGTCAATGGCATCGAGCCGATGGACCGCGACATCGCCATGGTCTTCCAGTCCTATGCCCTCTATCCGCAGATGACGGTGAGGCAAAACATGGGGTATGCCCTGGAGCTGCGCCACATGCCCAGGGCTGAGATCGCCCGCGTGGTCGCGGAAACGGCCGCCATGCTCAGTCTCGAGGCGCAGCTCGACAAGCTGCCCAAACAGCTCTCCGGAGGGCAGCGTCAGCGGGTCGCCCTCGGGCGTGCCATCGTCAGGCATCCGCAGGCCTTCCTGTTCGATGAACCGTTGTCTAACCTCGATGCCAAACTGCGCGGAGAAATGCGTGTCGAACTGAAGGCGATTCAGGCCCGCCTGGCCACCACGGCGGTCTACGTGACCCATGACCAGATCGAGGCGATGACGCTGGGTGATCGCATCACGGTGATGCATCAGGGCGAGATCCAGCAGATTGGATCGCCGATGGATATCTACGACCGGCCCTGCAACCGCTTTGTCGCCAGTTTTATCGGAAGTCCGCAGATGAACATGCTGCCGGGCATCATCACCGAGGACCAGGAGGGATTCCGTCTCGACTCGCCTGCCGGCCAGATCCGTCTGGCCATGCCCGGGGCCAAGCGGCTGCATAGCGCGAATGGAACGGCGGTTGTACTCGGTCTGCGCCCCGAGCACATCCGGCTTGAACCGCGACCATACCATGCCCGGTTGTCCGTGCGCGTCACCGCTATTGAATTGATGGGCGATCATCAATGCCTCCACGCCGAGGCCAATGGTGTCCGTCTGGTACTGAGTTGCCCTGGCGAGGTCCAGGTGCGCAGCGGCACAGTGCTGACCGTCCATCTCGATACCGCTCGCGGCCACGTCTTTGCCGCTGGCGGCGATGAAGCCCGCAATCTGACCGTGGAAGGCTGAAGCCATGAGTGGCTTTTTCACCTCCTTCGGGAAGGCCCCGCTGGCTATCGCTGTGACCGCGGTAATCGCTGGAGTCCTCGGTTGGGTCACCGGTCCGACCTTCCGCGAAAAGGCCAAACCCGATCTGGTCATGGCGGTATTCGCCAAGGACCATCGTGCCGTCTATGAGCCGCTGATTGCTGCCTTCGAGCGTGAACGTGGCATCCGTGTCCAGTTGCAATTGGTCGAGGGCCGCGCGTTGCAGAGCCGGCTGCAGGCCGCCATGCAAAGTGGGGCGGTGGTTCCTGACCTGGTCGAGCTGTCCGAGCCGAGCATCGGGTATTTTACCAAGGGACCGCTCAGTGATGTCGGTCTTGTCGATCTGACCGACCGGATTATCGCTGATGGCCTGGACAAGCGCCTGGTCGCCAACCGCTTCGCCCTGTGGTCGAGCCGCGGCCGGATTTTCGCCCTCCCGCATGACGTTCATCCTGTCGCCCTGGCCTATCGTGCTGACCTGTGCGAGCAACTCGGGGTGGATGTATCGCAGCTGACCACCTGGGACGCCTTCATGGAGGTCGGCCGAAGGATCAGCATCGACCGCAACGGGGATGGTGCCGTCGACACCTATATGATCGACTTGCCGCATGACGGCCAGTTCGGTATCCAGGTGCTGCTGCAACAGCGTGGTGGCAGCCTGTGGGATGATCGGGGTCGGCCCGCCTTCGACAATCAGGCGGCGATCGACACGGTATGCTGGTACGTGCGCGCAACCCGTGGGCCACAGCGGATCGCCTTTTCGGCCGGAGGCGGGCAGACCCTGGCCAAGACGATGATC
>JBILDK010000156.1:0-6391 GCA_044352625.1 Planctomycetota bacterium | reverse complement strand
CTCACGGTGTCGGAACCATCAACCATCAACTGCGGTTTTCGGGTTCAACAAGACGGGCTGCCAGACGACGATGTGTTTCGAATGTGTCCTTTACCGCACCGGTGGCGAACAGCTGATGGATGTTGGCGGCTCCCGCGGGATCATCCAGGTCTCGGTCCAGCCACAGGTTGAGGGCCGCCCCGGCATTGGTCACGACCATGTTGTAGAGGGGGCCACGCTCGCTGCCGTCGAGTAGGCGGTGGAAGATCAGGGCATTCTCTGAGCCGTCACCGCCGGGCAGGTCGCCATGCTCACCCTGCTCCGGACCGCGGGCGATGTCGTGGTGGACCTGGCCCCCGTGGACCAGCCACCGCTCGGTGGGACCAACCACCGAAATCTCATCGATGCCGGGATGGCCCACCACCACCAAAGTCCGCTCGAGTCCGAGCCGGGCCACGGCATCCGCCACGATTCCGGCCGTATGAGTGCGGCTGCACCCAATCAGCTGCCGACACGGGCGCCACGGGTTGGCCAGCGGGCCGGCCAGGTTAAAAATGGTGCGCCGTGGACACATGCGTCGCATGGGCGCGACCGCAGCCATGGCCGGATGCAAGGTGCGGGCGAACAGGAAACACACCCCGGTCTCGACCAGCAGTCGGTCAAGCGCCGCTGGTGGCAGGGCAAAGGGGATGCCCAGGGCTTCCAGTAGGTCGAAGGCCCCGTTGGGTCGCGAGGAACCCTTGTTACCATGCTTGGCCACCGGCACCCCGGCGGCAGCCAGGGCGAAGGCGGCGGTGGTCGAGACGTTGTAGCGGGTCAGGCCGCTGCCACCGGTGCCGACAATGTCGAGGCAGCGCCGCGGCGCGACCGGGGCGGTGGCCCGGGTCAGCAGGGTCAACACCACCGCCATCAGTTCGTCGGCGGTTTCGCCCCGGGCGGACCAGGCCTCGAGCAACGTGGCGCCCTCCTCGACCGTGACCGTGCCCGACATCAGCGCGGCGATGGTGGCGCGCGTCTCCTCGGCGGACATGCCCCCCGGGCGGGTGATGGCGGAACGGATGGCCTGCAGGTCGATGGACATGCCTCCAGCGTGGCCCCGTCACGCCGCGGGCACGCCTGGGCTGGCACCCGGAGGCCGGGCGGTATCATCCACCGCAGCATGCCAGACGACGAGGACCACGACGAGCGGCCGGCCCACGAAGCCGAGGAACTGATGCGTCAGCGTCGGTTCCTTGACGCAGCGCAGCACTATCAGGAATTGACCAGCAGCTTCCCAGGCGACCTCTGGGTGGGACTCGGCCAGATCAGCGCCCTGGAATGCGCCGGGCGCATCGAGGAGGCAGTCAATCTGCTCGAAGCCGCCTCGGCCAAGCATCGCCAGAGTGCTCATTTACAGCGTTTTCGCCACCTGTTCTTTGTGCGTCGTGAGGACTACAAGGCGGCCTCGCTGAGTCAGCGTGCATTGCAGGGAGGGGTGTTCGAGGACGGTCCCGACGACCAGCTCGCGGACCTCTATTTCAACCAGGGCCGCTATCTCGAAGCCAAGGCTGAGCTCTCGCGCCTGCTCGCCGCAGACCTCGGTGACAGCGGTTTGCGCGCCAGCGTCACCGCCCGGCTCGGCGCCTGTCTGCGTCAGTTGGGCGAACTTGAGGCGGCCCGCGATCATTTGTTCGAGGCCCTGGAGCAGGAGCCCAACAGCCATTGGACGCTGAGCGAACTGGCGGAATCCGAGCGTGCCCTGGGTGAACGCGATGCGGCGCGGCGGCACTACCATGCGGCCCTGACGGTCGAGCCCGAGGACCACTGGACCCGCGCCCATCTGGCCCAGCTCGAAGCTGAAGACGGTCGGCCGGACCGCGCCGTGGCGCTGTATGAGGAGGTCCTCAAGGCCCAGCCCGATGCCAACTGGGCCAAGGTCGAGCTGGCCCAGCTCATCGCGGAGAAAGACGCGGTGTGGTCCCGCGACCTGTGCCTGCAGGTCACCGCGAGTGATGCCCGTAACCCCTGGGCCAATGCCCAGCTCGCCGCCCTCGCGCGCAAGGCGGGCCGCAACGAGGAGGCTCGCAGCTTCTACCTCGTGGCCTTGTCCACCTCGCCGGATGCGCCGTGGTTGTTGCATGAGTTGGCGGATACCTGCCGCCACCTCGGCCGGTTGGAGGAGGCTTACGCCACTCTTGACCGCGCTGCCGCCGCGGATCCCTATCATGCTGCCACCTATGGCTACCGCGCTGATTTCCTGCGCGGCGAAGGGCGCAGCGCCGAGGCCATCGCCCATCTCGGCAAGGCGGTCGATCTCGATCCGCGCTATGCCTGGGCCTGGCGCGAACTGGCCGAGCTCAAGGCGTTGGCCCTTGACCACGCCGGAGCCGACGCCGCCTATGCCAAGGCGGTCGAGCTGGATGGGGACGAGGCGGTGGGTGATGGCCTCAGGGCCTTCCTGCTGCGCTGTCGCGGCGAACGCGAGCAGGCCCTGCCCTGGCTGGAGCGCGCCCTGGCGCGCCAGACCGACTATCCCTGGGCGTGGCGCGAACAGGTCGAGAGCCTGCTCATCCTTGACCGCCCGGAACGCGCCGAGGCGGTGGCCCGCCAAGCGCTGGTCCACTGTCCCGGCCACGTGGCGCTGCTCGGTATGCGCGCCGAAGCCCTGCGCCGACTTGGCCGCCGCGACGAGGCCCTGAGCGTGACCGACGAGGCCCTCGCCCTGGACGCGGACGTGCCGCAGCTCTGGGCCCTGCGCGCCGAGCTGATGGCCGAGGGTCGCGATCTGGACGCGGCGGCGGTGGCGGCGCAGCGCGCCGTCGCGTTGCCCGGCGGCGAGGACCTGCGCCCGCTGCTCGCCCAGATCCTGGTGGCGGCCGAGCGTGATGTCGAGGCGCGCAGCGCCCTCGCCCCGGTGCTGGCGGGCAACGATCCGCCACCCTTGGCCTGGGACCTGGCTGCCCACCTCGCCGAGAAGTCGGGCGATGCAGCCGGCGCCGGCGCCCTGCTTGACCGCGCCTTTGCCGCCGGCCATGAGGACGAGCCGCGGTTGCTGGTGCGTCGTGCGCGTCTTGCCGCCCTCAGCGACCCGGCGCGGGCGGTGGAACTGCTCACCCGGGCCCTGGCCCAAGATGGCCTGGGGCCGTGGCGCGAGGTCGCGCAGATCGCTGCAAATCTTGGCCAGCGGGTGTTGGCGCGCACTGCTGCCTATCGCTTGGCAGACGCCGCCACCAGTGCTGATCTGGGTCGCGCGTGGCTGGTCCTGGCCGAAACCGAACTTGCCCTGGGTGACTTGGCGGCGGCCGCGGCGGCCGCCGATCGCGCCATCGCCGCCGATGACGACCTGGCTCCGGCGCGGATCCTGGCCGCGGTCCTCGCCGAGCAGCGTGGCGACCACCGCACCGCCGGTCGGGTCCTGGCCGATCTGGAACAGCGCATTGCCTCCGGCAGCGCCGTTGGCGACCTGCTGCCGGTCGTGCTGCGCCAGCTCGCCCTGCACCACGAGCGTGGCGACGACCTCGTGGCCGCTGCCGCCTGCTGGGAGCGCATCGCCGGATTGACCGGAACCAGCCCTGCGATCCGGGCCGAACGCGCTGCGTTCCTCCATCGCCAGGGCCGCACCAGGGAGGCCCTGGCGGCGGCCACTGGGCTGGACCTGCCCGCTGATGCGCCCGAGGCCCAGCTTCTGCTGCGCGATGCCGCCTTGGCCGCGGTCCGGTCCGGCGATGCCGCGGCCGGGTTGGCGGTGCTCGCGGTCGCCGAACTCAGCCCCGATAATCATGCACTGGCGGTACAGTTGGCCCTGGCCGCTGGCCAGGCTGAGGCGGCCAGCCACCACGCCGAGGTGCTCCTGCGGCTTGAGCCGGGCCGCCGCGCCCAGCTGCTGACGGTTCGCGCTGCCCTGGCGACGCATCAGCCAGAAGCGGCCGAAGCAACCGCGCGGAGCCTGCTGGCCACGGATCCCAGCGATGATGAAGCTGCCGGTCTGGTTGCCGAGGCCCTCGCCGCACAAGGTCGCTTTCAGGAGGCTTTGGCCCTGGCCGAATCCGCCGCTCTGCCCGATCATCCCGGAACTGAACGCGCCCTGGTGGCGGCGGCGGTGGCGGGCGAGCTGTACGGTGAACATGCGTGGCTCGGACGCCTCGGGCGCCTCGGGGTGCTCGATACGGCGGTGCCCTTGGCGCGCATCGCGCGGGCGGCCTACCCGGACGCTCTCATGGCGGAAGGTCGCGAGCTGGTCAGTGCCACTGATCTGCTGTGTGTGCCACCATTCCCGCGCTTGGGGCGCATCCTGGTACGCGCCCTGAGCCGGGTCGGACGCCGCGACCTCGGTCTGGGTCTGGCCCTGGCGGTCCTCGCTCATGGCCGTGCCAGCGATCCGGGTCGGGGGGCCCTGGCCCGGACTACCGCCAATCTGCTGTTGCGACGGGGCCGGCTATGGGATGCATGGATCATTGCGCTTGGCGACGGCTGGCGCCGCTGATCGGGCCGATAGGATTCGTCGCATGAACGCATTGGAGACATGGCAGGTGTACAAGGATGGCGGGGTCGAAGGTCCCTTCACGCGGGAGCAGTTGCGCCTGAAGGTCATCGCCGGGCGCCTGAGCCCGGAGGATAAATTGTTGTCCTGTAAGACCCGCGAGGCGACCCACGTGGTCGACATGTTCCCCGAGTCGGCGGAGATCGCTCGGCGCGCCACCTCGGACCGCATTCGTCGGCACACTGGTTCCTCGGGGCGGATGGCCACGGCCTCGGCCCATGTGGGCAACGTCGATGCTGGTATCACTGCCTTGGCGGTGAACGTGGCCACGGATCCGGCCGTGGCGACTCCGCTCGAACCCATCACCGGGTGGCATGGGCGCAGGCGCATCTGGGGGCGGCACTCGGGCGGTTCACTCGCCCGGGGCGGCTTGGCCCTGGTACTTGCAGTGATCGTGGTGGTTGGCCTCGCATGGATGTTTGACTCGCTCATCAGCGGCATGTCGCCCCATGACCTGCCCACCCCAGCGGCCACCACCCTGGAAGGCTCCTGGGTGGCCGATCAGTCGGCTCTCGATGCCCAACTCGGGGGTCAACCGGCGGGAACGAACCCGATGGTTGAGGCAGCCCGCCACGCGGCGGCCGGCCTGACCCTGACCATGAAAGCTGGCCAGGGCACCTTCACCAGCAACCAGGGCACCGTGTCTGGCGCAGTGACCATCACCGCCCATCCCGGCATGCTCCTGGTTACGTGGCCAGGGAGCAATCATCGCGAAGCATTCAGAATCATGGGCGATCAGGTCACCTGGGAAAGTATGCTCACGGCAGTGCCGTTGCGCCGCGCCCCGTGATCCGAGCCGATGCGTTGGCTGCGGGATAATCCCTGGCCCTGGGGGACGTGGGCCTACACTGCCGCCTCCCCATGAGCAGCGACCCCAACCAGCCCGGCAACTCCGACCTCCGCATCGAGGAGGAGATGAAGGAAAGCTATCTCACCTACGCCATGAGCGTGCTGGTGGATCGCGCCCTTCCCGACATCCGCGACGGTCTCAAGCCGGTGCATCGCCGCATCCTCCAGACCCTGCGCGACCTCAACCTCACGCCCGGCCGCAAGTACCTCAAGTCGGCCAAGATCGTCGGCGACTGTCTCGGCAATTATCATCCGCACGGCGACGGCGCGGTGTACGACGCGATGGTGCGCATGGCCCAGGATTTCAGCCTGCGCTATCCGCTGGTGGACGGCCAGGGCAACTACGGCTCGATCGATGGCGATTCGGCCGCCGCGTATCGCTACACCGAAGCGCGCATGACCGAGTTCACCGCGCTGATGATGGAGGACATCCAGTACGACACGGTGGACAACCGGCCGACCTTCGACGGCCGGTTGACCGAGCCGCTGGTGCTGCCCGCCAAGCTGCCCAACCTGCTGGTCAACGGCAGCAGCGGCATCGCCGTGGGCATGGCCACCAACATGGCCCCGCACCATCTCGGTGAGGTCTGCCACGCGCTGATCCATCTCATCGACCATCCCGAGGCCACCGTCGCCGACCTGATGGTGCACCTGAAAGGCCCGGATTTCCCCACCGGCGGCATCATCTGCGGCACCCACGGCGCGCGTGAGGCCTACGAGACCGGCCGCGGCCGCGTGGTCATGCGCTCGCGCATCCACCGCGAGACCATTGAAGGGCGCGAGGCCCTGGTGGTCACCGAGATCCCCTACGGCATCAAGCTGGCGACCATCAAGGAGACCATCCAGGAGGCCGCCGAGGGCGAGCGCATCAAGGGTCTGCACCAGGTCTATGGCGGCGCCGAGGGCGATGGCGTGCGCCTGGTGATCGAGCTGAAGAAGGGCGAGGATCCCGACGTCATCCTCAACCAGCTCTACGAGCACACCGCGCTGCAGTACAATTTCGCGATCAACATGGTGGCGCTCGACGGCGGGCGTCCGCGCACC
>JBILDK010000155.1:0-6411 GCA_044352625.1 Planctomycetota bacterium | reverse complement strand
GTCGATCAGCGCCCGCAGCCCGGCCTCGGCCATCCTGGGCGAGCCGCGCCTGATCGCCGAGGACGGCACCGCCACGCCGTGCATGCCCGGAACGGCTGGGCAGGTCATGCGCTCGTTCCCTCCCGGCTGGGCGTTCGAGGGACTCGGAAAACCGATCACAGTCGGCGATCAGACCCTCGCCCAAGGCGTCCAGATGCGCGGCGGCGGCGAGGAGATGAGCATCGCACTCGACGGGCGCTACGCCTGGTTCGAGGCCGTGCTGGCGGTGACCAAGGGCAAGAGCGAGGGCAAGGAGGGCGATCAGCACGTCTTCGCCTTCGAACGGCGCGGCTATTTCGAACGTCGGACGGCGCAGACCGAGCGCACCACCCGACTCTGGTCCTTGGTGCGGCGCGATTTTTCGACCGGGGATCTGACCCACGACCGCACCATCAGCGATCGCGGAGGGATCTGGAACAACGATTGGAAGGCCGGCGATCTGAAGGGCCTGGCCCGGCGTTATGCCGCCCAGTGCATCGGCGCTTGGAAGACCACCGCCGATGCCGCGGCGGCCACCGTCGCCACCCCTGCTGATCTGGCGCAGTTGCGCGAGCTGTATCAGCGCTCGCTGCGCAGCCGCGACCTGGCGGAGGACATCGCCATGGTAAACATCGAAGCCGCCCGGTTGGCGGTGGCCGATCTCGGGACGAGCTTCCCCGACCGCTACGATGCGGTGCGCCACGCAAAGGCCCTCGACGCCTTTGCCGCCGGGCGCGAAGTCGCTCTTGCCGGCCTGCAGGCGGGCAACGACCAGGCGCTGGCCGATGCCGAGCGCCTGGTGGAGGGTGTGCGCACGGCGTTGCTGGCCAACCCGCTGCTGGACGTTGACAAGCTGCTGGTGGTACGACGTGACTTCGGTGATGCCGAGGCCCGGCGGGTGACCTCCGGCTACACCTATGCCGATGCCACGGGCCTGCTGGACACCAGTTTCCGCTCTCAATCAGGCATGAGGCACCGCACCAAATTCGACAATCAGATCGCCGTGCTATCCAACCTGCGTAGCAACCCACGCCTCACCCCGCTGTACCGCCCGCAGGAAGCGAAGTTCCTGGTGCGCGATGTGCGCCTCAGCTACGACGCGGACAAGGTGCTGTTCACCAGTCCGGTGCAACGCGGCGGCCGGGAGAATTGGGCGGTGCAGGAATTGACCGTGGCTGACGGCTCCGTGCGCGAACTCACGCCCACCGATTATCCTGATCTGCATTTCTACGACGCCTGTTACCTACCGAATGGCAAGATTATCCTGGGTTCCAATGCGTCGTACAACGGCGTGCCCTGCCTGGGCGGAACTGAAAAGGTGTCGTCGCTGTACCTGCTCGACCCCGCGACCCGGACGTTGCGCCGGCTGACCTTCGACCAGGACCATGCCTATCACCCGACGGTGATGCGCGATGGCCGGGTGATCTTCGTGCGTTGGGAATACAGCGACATCCCGCATTACTTCTCGCGCCGGGTGATGGTGATGAATCCGGATGGCACCGGACAGGTATCGATCTACGGGAGCAATTCATGGTTTCCGACCTCGTTTATGTTTCCGGTGGCGGTCCCCGACCATCCCACCCGGATGTTCGCCATTCTATCCGGTCATCATGATGCGGGGGAAGCGGGTCGGTTGGCCCTGGTCGACCACGGTTTGTCGAGCCATTATCCCTTCCGCCATAGGCCCGAATCCAAGGAGTGGGGGGAGGAGAAGTCCCACATCATCGTGCGGCCCGAGGTGCAGCCGGCGGAGAAGAGCGGTTTCATCCAATACCTGCCCGGCCGGGGCAAACCCGTCGCGGCCGCGGTGTGTGATGACATTGTGCAGAAGGTCTACCTCAAGGAGCGTCCCGAACTGATGGCCCATCCGCATCCCCTGAGCGGCACGTACGTGCTGGTGTCGATGAAGCCCAAGGCAGACGGTCTCTGGGGCATCTACCTGGTGGACACCTTCGACAACATGACCCGCATCGCCGACATCGATGCTGCCGGATTGTTCGAGCCCATTCCATTGCGGGCCCACCCACGCCCTCCGGTGCTGCCGGACAGGGTGCAGGAGGGCGCCACCACCGCCAGTGTGTTCATCTCCAATGTGTATGAAGGACCGGGCCTCAAGGATGTGCCCAAGGGCAACATCACCCACATGCGCGCCGTTGCCTACCACTTCGGGTATGCGGGCCGCGCCGGGCCACACTACGTCGGCACTGAGTCCAGTTGGGATGTGAAGCGGGTCCTCGGAACCGCCGCCGTCGAGGCCGATGGATCCGCCAGCTTCACCATTCCGGCGAATACGCCGGTGTTGCTGCAGCCCCTCGATGCCGAGGGCCGGGCGGTTCAACTGATGCGCAGTTGGCTGGTGGGGATGCCGGGCGAACGCGTATCGTGCGTCGGCTGCCATGAGGGCCGGAACCATGTGGTGCCTGCCCGCCCCAGCATGGCGGCCCGACGCGCGCCAGAGGACTTGACGCCGTGGTACGGACCTGCGCGCAGCTTTGGTTTTGCTCGCGAGGTCCACCCGGTGCTGCAACGCTATTGCATGGACTGCCATGACGGCAAGAGCGAGGTCGGCCCACGTAGCAAGCCCTCGTTCAAGAGCGCGGCGGACGCTTACACCGGCCTGCATCCCTATGTTCACCGCCCGGGTCCTGAGTCGGACATGACGCTGTTCAACCCCATGGAGTACCACGCCTCCACCAGTCCCCTGATCCAGTTGCTTGAGAAGGGCCACCACGGGGTGAAACTCGCCGACCTCGATCGCGAATCGCGCGATCGCCTGTACACATGGATCGATCTGAACGCACCGCGGTCGGACAGCTACAACGAGGGCAAGCCGATCATGGCCAATGGCGTCGATTCGGTGGCCCGTCGCCATGAATTGGACCAGGAGTTTGCGTGCCTCGATGTCCAGCCGGAGCTCGAGGGTGCCGCGGTACCCGTGAAGCCGGTGATCTACCAGGCGCCGCCTGCCCAGGAGCCGGTGAAACCGGATGGCCTGACCTGCACTGGATTCCCGATGGAGGCCACGGCGGCGGCCCGCGTCCAGCAGGACCAGGGCGAGACCACTCGTACCCTGTCCCTCGGCAAGGACATCACCATGGTGCTGCGCCGTATCCCGGCCGGATCCTTCGTCATGGGCAACCAGTCTGGTGCCGGGGATGAACATCCTCGTGCCGTGGTCGCGGTGGGGCACGCCTTCTGGATGGCGGAGACCGAGGTCACCAATGCGCAGTACGAGCACTTCGATCCTTCACATGATACCAGATACATCGATATCCACGGAATTAACTCAGTATTCCCCGGCTTCATCGCCAATCATCCCCGCCAGCCGGTAGCGCGGGTGTCGTGGCAGGAAGCACTGCGCTTCTGCGCCTGGCTCAGTGGGCAGACCGGGTTGAAGGCGACGCTGCCTACCGAGGCGCAGTGGGAATGGGCGGCACGCGCCGGCAGCGACACCGCCTTTTTCTACGGTGGGCAGGACAGTGACTGGTCCACCCAGGCCAATCTCGCCGACCAGGGACTGGGCTGGTTCCAGTCTGGCTGGTATGGCGCAGGCATCATCCAGTCGTTCAAGCCCTATCCGGCCGGCAACAACTTCCCGCTGCGTGATGAGCGTTTCAAGGATCAGTCGCGGGTGGTGGATTATGTCGGTCAGACCCGGGCCAACCCCTGGGGGCTGAAGGACATGGTGGGCAATGTCAGCGAGTGGACGCGCAGCAGCTATCAGGCCTATCCCTATGTCGATGGCGACGGCCGTAACGATGGCGACCCAGCCCAGCGCAAGGTGGCGCGCGGCGGCTCATGGGCTGACCGCCCGACCGATGCCGGTTCATCGGTGCGCAAGCCCTACGAAAGCTGGCAGAAGGTCTACGATGTCGGCTTCCGGGTGATCATCGAAGAGCGCTAAGCAATCGGCCTGTCACAATATTGACCGGGAGGCGTTGGGAAATGGCAGCTAGCATGAATGACGCAAAGTCAGAAAAATGGTAGATATGCAATTCTCTCATGTGGACGTTCAAGGACTCGTCCGGGCATGCCCGGCATTGGGGACCACTGCCGCCGCACGTCCGGTCCGGCGCCCGGCGGCGATGCGGCTGGTGGCGCTGTGGCTGTTGACCCTAGTTGGCATGGCGGCGATCGAGGCCCCGGTCGACCGGTCTCCTGCCACGTTGGTCGCCGACCAGGGCGGTACAACCGTGTATGTGGCAGAGTCGACCGCTAATCGGGTGGCGATCATGGATGCGGCCACCGGCCAGGTGCGGCGCAAGATCACGTTGCCCGATGCGCCAGGGGGTCTGGTCCTGTCTCAGGATGGGCGACGCCTGTATGTCGCGGGCTCCGTTCCCGAGGGACGCATCCATGTGGTGGAGGTGGAGAACGGTAAGATCGTCACCTCATGGGCGGTCGGCCATACGCCCTTGTCCCCGGTTCTGAGTCCCGACGGATCCCGGCTGTACGTCTGCAACCAGTTCGACAACGAGGTGGCGGTCCTCGACTGCGTCAGCGGCACCGTCGTCGGCCGAGTCCCGGTGATCCGCGAGCCAATGGCTGCGGCATTGACGCCCGATGGTCGCATCCTGGTGGTGATCAACCGCCTGCCGTATGCGCCTGCAACCGCCGATATCGTGGCTGCACAGGTGACGCTCATCGACGCCGCGACGCTGACGCCGCGGCATCTGTCCCTGCCCAATGGAGCGACCAGCCTGGAGGGGGTATGCCTGTCGCCTGACGGCTCTCAGGCGTATGTGACCCATTTACTCGCCCGATTTCAGCAGCCGACCACGCAGCTCGAACGCGGGTGGATGAACACCAACGCTCTGAGCATCATTGACGTCAGCAGTGCCAAGCTGGTCGCCACGGTGCTGCTTGATAGTCCTGACCGGGGCGCGGCCAACCCCTGGGGGATTGCGTGCGCGGCAGATGGGTCAGCCCTGTGCATTGCCCATGCGGGGACCCATGAGGTGAGCATCATCGACCGTCCGGCGCTGTTGCGCAAGATCGCCACTGCCGGGTCAGTTGATAACCTGAGCTATGATCTGTCATTCATGACCGGCATCAGCAGGCGGATCAAGCTTGGCGGTCTCGGGCCGCGCGGACTTCTCCTCATCCGGGACCGGATTTTTGCGGCGGAATATTTCACTGACAGCATCGGCGTGGTTCCGCTTGCGGGGCCACCCACGGCGGTGGCCCAGACCTGGCCACTGGCCCCGGTCCAGCCGCGTAGTCAGGTGCGTCAGGGTGAACTGGCTTTCTACGATGCGTCACGCTGCTTCCAGCAATGGCAGAGCTGTTCGTCCTGCCATCCGGGCTCGCGTACGGATGGACTTAATTGGGATCTGATGAACGATGGCATGGGCAACCCGAAAAACGTGCGCAGCATGCTGCTGGCACACCGTACGCCGCCGGCCATGAGCCTGGGCGTCCGCGAGAACGCAGAGAAGGCCGTGCGCTCCGGCTTTCGCTTCATCCAGAACACCATGGTCGACGACGATACCGCCATGGCCGTGGATGCGTATCTGACGTCCCTCACCCCGGTGGCCAGCCCGCATCTCAAACAGGGAAAGCTGTCGCCGCAACAAGAGCAGGGCCGGGAGCTGTTCACCACCGCCAGTTGCATCTCCTGCCATAAGCCGCCGCTCTACACCAATCTCAAGCAATATGATCTGGGCACCACCAGCGGCATGGACAAGGGACGCAAGGTGGATGTGCCGACGCTCATCGAAGTGTGGCGCACCGCCCCGTACCTGCATGACGGGCGGGCTCTGACCTTGCGGGATGTCTTTTCACCAGCCAACAATCCTGAGCAGACGCATGGCGATGTGCAGGATTTGACGTCAGAGCAGCTGGATGCCCTCCTCGCCTATATTTCGACGCTCTGAGCAGACCCGACCGTCCATGCAGGGGATCGCCACATGACGTGCACCATCATTCAACGCGGATATGCCGATGCTGCGGAATTCTATCTGACGGTGGTTCCCGGGAACGGGACCGACCCGTTTGCCGAAGCGGCGGCGGCCCTGCACCAGCATGAGGCGTGCATCCTCCTGGAGCGCATCTTCGTCCAGTCGGAGGTGATTCCCGATTGCGCAGCTCGGCGGCGGGCTGCCTACGGTACACTCGATGATGGGGTTGAGCCGACCTGGTTGCAGGCGCCAGCCGGACGTTCGGGATCCTTGGCCGCCATCCAGATCCATGCCGTCTCGGCCCGGCGGCCGCCTACCAGGCTTGGTCGTCATCTTCGCATCCTGCGCCATCCTGGGGCAGGATTGGTGACGGTTTCGGGCCTTGATGCGGCCACCTCGACCGGTTTTTCCGCGCAGATCTCCGATCTCTGGACACGGCTGGTGGCTGAGCTTGGCCAGGCTGGAATCGGCATGGAGCGATTGGCGCGCACCT
>JBILDK010000154.1:0-6426 GCA_044352625.1 Planctomycetota bacterium | reverse complement strand
TGGCAGCAGAGGCTTATGGAGAGGTGGTCAGGAACCTCGGTTTAGGGGCCGCGACCGTCCCGCTCACCAGCATCTTCAATCATCACCCGCGAGCTGCTTTTCCCGCCCAGTTTCGGTTGAACAACGTCACCCTTGACCCTAAAAAATGCAATGGACTCGGCCAAGGGGCATGCATCGGCGTTGATTCAGAGCTATCGAGCATGTTCCGCTCTCACCCGCTGGGTGAGTTCGAAAAAAGGAACAGGATGGGGAGGATGGGGAGGATTAAGCCGTCGAATGTCCCGGTGAATTCCATCCTGCCCATCCTCCCCATTCTGTTAACCCCGCCTGAAGTCTACGGTTCATTGCGTTGTTTAGGTTGACCGTCATCTGCCTGGTAAGCGCGGGTCGCGATGGGCATACCACCAGTCGAACACCAGGAGGAGCAGGGCGACCAGTGCCAGATAGCGCCACAGGGGTTGGTCGGTGCTGGTGCCGGGGGCGGTGGCGACCTGGACGTCGCGCAGATGGAGCTTGTCGCTGACCGCGAGGCTGGTTTCACGCGGGTCAAGCAGGGCTGCGCCGAAAGCGTCGCCGTGGGTGAGGCGATAGAGACCGGGCTCGGGCAGGGTGATGCCCGCGGCGGTGCCGGTGCCATCCGCGTGGACCGTCTGGGTCGAACCATCGGGCCGGGTCACGGTGAGCGACGCATCGCGCGGGAGGCCGACCAGGGCGGTCAGGCCCGTGGCGCGGGTGGCGGCCTCCGCCTGGCCCCGACGCCGTCGGGCCTGTTCCACCAGGTTGCCGGCGAGCACCGGAAAGGCGAGGCGGTAGGGCAAGGTCGAGCGGTCGGTGTGGAAGGTGAACGCGAGCAGCAGGTCGCCCCCATCCTCGCCGGTCAGGGCCAGGGGTCCGCGATCGCCGTGGATCAGCACCCGCCAACCGCGGGCCTCGACCGCTGCTTCGTCAGCTCCGGCACTCCAGGCCACGCGATCCGTGATCACCAGATCGTTGGGATCGACATGGGCCAGGAGGGGGTCGCCGCTGCGCCGGTCCACCACCGCGCTGCCGCCTTCGGCGACGGTGATGAGACCCGCCAGGGCGGTGGGCACCCCGCCCACCAGCACGCGCACCGCCGCCGGGGTGGCGAGATCCGCAGCCCGGTCGCTGATCACCAGATCCGCATCCTGCGCCACCAGGCTGATAGCGGGTTGCGCGGCCAGGGCCCGCTGCCACGCGGCCAAACCAGGGGCGATGCGCACTGCCAGTGGACGCAGCGCCGGCAGGTGCAGGTACGCCGTGTCATCAACATTCAGCGCATCGAACGCATCGGGCACCAGGGTCACGGTCAGGTCCTGGGCCGCATCTCCGGGCAGCACGACCGCGAGCCGGTCCGTACCGTTCGGCCCAGGGGCCACTGCCCGTTCCATCAGCAGCGTGTCACCGCTGGTGATACGTACGCTGCCGCCGCGGTGGGCCGCGGCGCTGCCGTCGATCTGGATGGCGGCTTCCCAGCGGCCATCAGCGGTGCGCCGCGCCGCACTGGTGGTGAGGCCGAGATTGGCTCCGCCCGGCGCGACCCGGCGGTAGTCGAGGCGGAACGGCAGGTCCGCATCCACCGCCGGATCGAGATTCCCGTCAGAGAGCAGGATCGCGGTGTCGAAGGTCGTGGCCTTGGCCGCCGCCCCGAGCAGGCGCACGGCGGCGGCGAGATCGCAACCGCCGCAGGCCGGCACCAGTCCATCGAGCGCGGCCAGCAATTCGCGCCGGTCATCGCTGAAGCCGGTGAGGCGCACCGGGGATGGACCCGCCGCCACCAGCATGAGTTGTTGCCCGCGTCCCAGGCCGTCGACCAGGGCGCGGGCCTGGGTCACGGCCTCGGCCAGGCGGGTCGGACCGCCAGCGGTGGTGCGCGCGCCCATGCTCGCGCTGGTGTCGATCAGCACCGCGACCCGGTCCACCGTCGCCGCCCCGCCGCGCCGCGTGGGCATGGCCGCCGCCAGCACTGCGCAGGCCAGAACGAGCAGCGCGAGCCACAGCGGAAGCTGACGTTTCAGGCGCTGGAACGGCGCGTTCACCCGCTGGTCGTCGAGCACCAGGCGCCACAGGGCCAGGGCGGGGACCTCCTGCCGGGGCCGGCGCAGCTTCAGGAACCACGCCGCCGCGATGGGCAGCGCCAGCAGCCCGAGCCACAGCCACGCGGGTGAGGACCAGTGCAGGTTCATAGGGCCTTTGGCCGGTGGTTGGTGGTTGGTGGTTGGTGGTTGGAGGCGATGCCCATCCAAACAACTGAAGTGGTCGGAGAATGGCTGTCACCAACCACCAACCACCAACCACCAACCACGCACTCCCAGATCACCTCAGCCATCCTTTGCGCATCAGCACGTTGGTGATCACCTCGGCGATGGGCGTGGCCGCATTCAGCGTCAAAGCCCGACCGCCAAGGGCGCGAGTCCAATTGATGAGGTCGCGTTCAAGCGCACTGCGCGCCGCGTGGTACAGCGCGAGCACGTCGCCGCTGCTGCTGATGTCCACGGTGCTGCCGGTTTCGCTGTCCACCAGGCGCAAGTCACCCGCGGGATCGGGATCGAGTTCGGCGGGGTCGAGCACTTGGATGACCTGGGGTTCAAGGCCAGCGCTCGCCAGCCGGTGCAGGCCTTTGCGCACCTCCCCCTCGCTGAGCATGTCCGATACCACCAGGGCGAGGCCACGTCGGGCGCTGGCTGCGGCCCGGGTGCAGATGGCCTCGATCGGGGTGGTGCCGCTGGTGCCCAGCCGTTCGAGCGCGCTCAAGGCTCGGCGCTGGCCTGCCCGCCCGCGCGTCGGTGGCAGGAGTTCGCCAACGCCACTCCAGATGCTCAGCCGGTCGTCGCCATGCAGTGCGCACACAGACAGCGCCGCCGCCAGGGCGCGGGCGGCCGCGGCCTTGCTGCCGAAGGCCATGCTCCTGCTGTCGTCGAGGACGAGCACGACGTGGCGTTCCTCCTCGATGCGGAACTGCTTGAGGTACGGACGCTGCAGGCGTGCGTACACGTTCCAATCCACGAAGCGCAGATCATCGCCCGCCGCGTATTCACGGTAATCGGCGAAGTCGGTGGACAGCCCCCCGCGCCCAGCGAGGTGCTCGCCGTGGCCTCGGGCCGTGGTCTTGCGCACGCCGGTCAGGCGTAGGCGTTCGAGGCGGGATAGGAGGGTCGGGGACAACATTTATTGCCCCTGGTCCGGTCGTCCGGTCGTCCGGTCGTCCGGTCGTCCCGTGCATGCAGAGCCGTGATGGGCGATGCTGTGCATGTTCCTGTTTGAAGAGGTCATGATGACGGTTTTTTTTCTCGAAGACGACCGGACGACCGGACCGTGGCGATTCATTCCGGCAATTCCGTCAGGATGCCATCAATCAACTTCGCTGGCGTCACGCCCTCGGCCTGGCCGTCGTAATTCAGGATGAGACGGTGGCGCAGGACATCGTGGGCGAAGTGGCGCACGTCGGCGCAGCTCGCGTGGGCGCGACCCTGGGTCAGGGCGCGGACGCGGGCGGCGCGCAGCAGGGCCTGGGCAGCGCGCGGGCTGGCGCCCCAGCGCACTGCGGCCTTAACCGCGCTGGTGGCGAGGGCGCTGTCGGGGTGCGTGGCCACCACCAGGGCGACGGCGTAATCGCGCACCGCGTCCGCCACCACCACCTGGCTGGCGACGGCGCGCAGGCGCAGGATCGCGTCGGCGTCGAGCACGCGGGGCGGTTCGCTGGCCACGCCCAGGGCGGTGCGCGACACGATCTGCGCCAGTTCCGCCTGGCTCGGGAAGCGCACCTCATGCTTGAACAGGAAGCGGTCGAGCTGGGCCTCGGGCAGGGGGTAGGTGCCTTCCTGCTCCAACGGATTCTGCGTGGCCAGCACGCAGAACGGCGGCGTCAGGAGGTGGGTGTGCCCGGACACCGTGACCGAGCCCTCTTGCATGGTTTCCAACAGTGCCGACTGGGTTTTGGGCGTGGCGCGGTTGATTTCGTCGGCGAGCAGCAACTGGGTGAAGATCGGCCCGCGCCGGAACTCGATGGTCGGACTGCCGCCGTTGGGCCCCTGGGTCAGCACCTGGGTGCCGATGATGTCCGCGGGCATCAGGTCCGGGGTGAACTGGATGCGGCGGAATTCGAGGGTGCAGGTGCGGGCGAGAGCCTTGACCAGCTCGGTCTTGCCGAGTCCGGGCACGCCTTCGAGCAGCACGTGGCCGCCGACGATCAGCGCGGTGAGCACGCCATCGACGATGCGTTCCTGGCCGACGATGACCTGGGCGATGGCGGCGCGGGCCTGGCCCAGGGTGGCGGCGAACTGGCTGATCTCGGCTTCGGCTTGGGCGGTCATGGCTGGGAATCCTTGTGCTGGCGGCGGCGTTTGGCTTCGAGCAGGCTGGCGGCGGTGGAGCCACCGGTTTTGGGCGGTGGCGGTGCGGTCGGCGGTGGCGCCGCGCGGGAGGTGGGCCGCGCAGCGGCGGGCAGGTCGGGCAGCATCTGACGCGTGGGGCTGCGCGCGCGCTCCTTGGCCGCGAGCAACTGGCCCATGGCCTGGGTGGTGGGCGCGGCGCGGCGCAGGGTGAGGCGCTGCCAGATCGCGGCCCAGTCGAGCTGCACCCGGCGTGCGACCACGTCCAGCAGCAGGATCACCGCGAGCACCGCCAACACCCGATCCGCGATGGCGCGGCTGGCGCTGCGTTGGCTGCGTTCGACCCCGAAGAGGGTCGCGCCGTCCTCGGTCCCAGTCAGCACCCGGCCGCCGGTGCGCGCGGCGATGTCACGCAGCGCTTGGGGATCAGCACGGAAGCGGCGGTATTCTGGCGAATAGGCCGCGGTCACGCCGCCGGCCACGCGCTCGCTGCGATTGGGACCGGCGGCTGCGGCCACCACCTGATAGCGGCCCTTGGCACCGAGCACGAAGCGGCCCTGGTAGCGGCCCGGGGCGACCGGGCGGCAGGCTACGGATTCATTGCTGCCGTCGGGTCGGCGCACCTGGGCTTGAACCTGCATCAAGCCGGCGAGCGGGTGGTGGTCCTCGACCGTCACCAGGCCGTCGGCGCCGTCGGCCTCGACCGCCAGGCGCAATGAGCCCGGTTCACGGGTGCGGCCCACCGCCAGCGCGAGCTGTTCGACAAAGGCCCGGTACTGGCCCCACGACACCCAGCGCGCGCCCCAGTTGGCGCCGAGGTCGCTGGTGAACGCAGCGCTCGATCCGGTGCCGAAGCGCCACCACGCCAGCACCGGATCCGGCTCCTCGGCGTCGGGACCTTCGAGCACGGTCTGGGCGCGGGCCTTGGGTGAGGTCAGCACATAGCCGCCGAGCATGGGCACTGCGCCCAGACCTTTCACGATGGGCGAGGGGAAGGCCAGGGTCGGGGTGAAATCGCCGTTCTGGATCTGCGAGCGGCGCAGGGTCTTGGCCTCTTTCACGAAAATCTGCGGCAGGGTGTTGGGATCCTGCGGGAAGTAGGCGCGCCCGCCGCTGGTGGTGGCGATGGCACTGAACGCGGCAACCTCTTGGCTGCCATGCGGGAAGATCGACACCGTGGACACGGTGATTTTTGCGGTCAGCAATTGCTCCATCAACGCCGGCGTCGGCGGCGAAGGATCGCCGTCGCTGATGATGATGATGTGGCGGGTGGCGGCATCGCTGCCCATCAGTCCATCGTAGGCGAGTTGCAGAATCGGTTGGAACGTCGGCATGTCGCCAACCTGGGCTGCCTCAATCAGGGTGGCCATGCGGTCGTAGTCGGCAGCCGGTGCTAACGGCACCACCCAGCGGTCGCCGCCGCCATTGCCGCCGCCCCATTCATAGGCCAGTACGCCGACCTCATCGCGCGCCGCCAGGGTTTTCATCGCCTGCTTGGTGATGCGCTTGCCCCAGGTGTTGCCGTCGGCGAATTCGCAGGTGTGGAGCACGATGGCGAGGGCGCCCTTGGGCATGACCTTGCGCGCGGTGATATCCATGGTCACCGGCAGGGCCTCCTCGACCGGGGTGCGATTCCATCCGCCGGGGCCAAAGCTGTTGCCGCCGCCGATCATCACCAGGCCAGTGCCCAGATCGCGCACCGCATCGCGCAGTGCCGCCTGCTGGGACGCATCCAGCGCGTCGGCCGGCACGTTCACCAGCCACACGCTTTCCGCGTCGGACAGGGCAAGGGGATCGGCGGGGCAGTTCCATGCGGCCTCGACCTCGACCAGGCGGCCGGCCTCGCGCAGGGCCTTCACCAGCGGTTCGTGGTCGGCAGCCTTGCCCTGCGGGTCGGTGAGCACCAGCACGCGACCTTCGCCCGCCACCACCAGGCTGGCCATGGCGAGATTGTTTTCGGTCCAGCCGTCGCGGCCCGGCTCGGGCTCGATCAGGGCGACGTATTCATACAGGCCCGGTCCGCGCAGGCGCAGGGGGAGCGTATAGCGGCTGCGCCCGGCACCCCAGGTCACGCGCT
>JBILDK010000153.1:0-6499 GCA_044352625.1 Planctomycetota bacterium | reverse complement strand
GCATGTCGCCGCATGTCAGGTAGCCCTCAAAGCACCCTCCCCGGCCGGTTCGTGCCGGCCGGGGAGGGTAGATTCCATGTATGATCAGCGGGGCTTCAGCATCAGGCTGACGATCTCGCCGCGGCCGATCGAGAGGGCCGCCTGCTGCTTGTGCAGAGCCACCTCGGCAACCGGTTTCTCTTCCAGGGTGACCTTGGTGACGGCGCCGATCCGCTCGGGAACCGTGACCTGGACCGCCAGGCTCTCACCGGTCGGATTGTAGCCACGCACGACGATGGCGTCGACGTACTCCGCCTTCTTCATGGCGGTGACCAGGAAATCAGGATTGTCGATGGTCAGGAAGCTATGGCTGGCCGGCATGTCGCCCTTGTGGGTCGAGGCGACCATGGCACGCAGCGGGCTGGTGAAGCTGTTCGCCGCCTGCGGAACCTGACCGCGGCGCCAATCGCCGGCGTGCGGCAGGACGGCGTAGCGGAAGGTGTGGCTGCCCTGACACTGGGCGAGGGCCTGGTAGACGTGCGTCTCGGTCGGATTGCCGGCGGTGCCGAAGCAGCGCAGCAGGGTCAGGGCGACGGCGCGGTTGGCGTCATCGACCACCTCGTATTCCGACAGGCCGTAGTGCAGCACCGCAAAGCCGTTGGTGCCGTCGCTGACGTCGACCATGGTGGTGGTGGGGTTGGTGCGGGCGGCCTCCTCGTACCAGCCGGTCGAATCGGGCACCGCGATCGGACGCTTGACCACGTCGAAGGCGCTGTCGACATGGCAGTGCGTCGCCGCGGCCAGCGCGGTGGGGAAGAGCACGCGCAGGCGATGGTCGCGGACGTTGTTGTCGACCGTGGTGACGAATTCGAGCTGCTTGCTGCCCTTGCGCAGGGTGATCTCGGTGACCAGCTTGAGCGCAACCTTGCGGGCCGAACGGCGCAGGGGGCCGTGATCGATCCATTCCGAGCCATGCGGAACGTGGATCTTGAGCTCCTGGTCCAGCGACTCTGGAAGCAGCCACTCACGCTCGGCGCGGTAGGTGGCGACCAACGGCCCGTTTTGCACCAGGGCGACATTGGCGCTCAGGCCAAGGGTGGTGTAGGTGGCGTTGTGGTTCGGGCGGGTATGGCCGAGCGGTCCGGCAGTCTCGCCCTCATCCTCGAAGGTGTTGAGGTTCTCGAAGCGCTTGCCGGTCTGCTTGTCGAGCAGGGTGACCGAGCCGTCGCCGCTGATCTCAGCGCGCAGGAACTCGTTCTCGAGCACGTTCACCGCCGTGCTGAGGTTGTCCACCGGCCGCGACGCGGCCTGCTTCGGGACCACCCGGTAGGTGGCGTAGCCGAAGGCCGGCACCTGCACCGGGATGGCGATGCGCAGGCGGGTGGCTTCGATGTTGATGGCGTTGCCGTACTTGAGGTAGGCGTAGTAGGTGTCGTCTTCGGTGCCCACGATCTGGCTGCGCAGGGCCTGACCGGCGCCATCGAACACGTCGACCATCAGCACCTTCTTGTAGGGGCCGTAGTCGCGCAGCTTCCACTTGCGCGGCACGTCGACGGCCACCTCGATGACCTCATTGCGGGCACGCGAGGTGCTGTTGAACACGGTGACGCCCAGCTCGCGCTCGCCGATCGCCGAGTAGTCAATGCGGGTGACGAGGGCCTTGAGGTTGTCGCGGGTCACGCATTCGCTGATATCGTTGGCGTTGCGGTAGCGCTCCTCCATCGACAGCTGGACGCGGTCGATGTGGCAGCCGCCGATACCGTCGTGCTGCTGGTTCTGCAGGATCTCCTTCCAGGCCGAACGCAGCAGCGTCTCGGGGTAGTTCTTGCCCTGGAAGAACTGCCAGGCCGAGGTCGGCTCGGCCCACTTCTCGAGGCGGTGCTGGCAGTCGCTGTTGCGCAGCTTGAGCGGCATGCGGGCAGAGAACACGCCGTTGTACAGGGGCGCGAAGGCGTCGCCGCTGGTCTCGACGCTGAGCATCTCGCCACGGAACGTGATCAGGTTCTTGTCCGCGCCGCTGGCCGCCATCTCGGAACGGATGGTCTTGACCGTGTCGGGCAGGCTGTCGATGTGCACCCGGCCGTAATCGATCTTCTCGTTGATCGCGTCGACCAGATCGGGGACGATGGGATCCGGATTTTCCTGGTCGAAGCCCTGGTAGAACAGCAGGTGCTTGGTGGACGACTTCTCGGCCACCGAGTCCAGCAGGGTCTTCATGCCCGACATCGCCGAATTCATGTTCTTCATGATCGGCTGGTTCAGGACATGGTAATTCATGTCATCGGTGCTGTAGGTGTCGGCCAGGCGGGCGACCATGCCGCCATTCGACTGGATGGCGTCCAGGTCGTACTCGCCGGTCGGCAGGCTGCTGCCGGCGCCGGTGCCGCGGATGTAGGGGTTGTAGACGTAGATCCAGAAGTTCAGGCGATGGAACGAGCCGAAGGTCAGGCCCATGGCCTTGGAACCGTCCGGCGCCTCCCACCAGAATTCCAGCTTGTCGATCTTCGACTGGTCGATGCCACGGTAGAACAGGATGGTGTCCATGCCGAACTGCCGATAGATCTGCGGCAGCTGCGAAACCTGGCCCCAGCTGAAGATGTTGTAGGCGCACTTCATCACCCCGCCCAGGGATCCGGCGATGCGGTGCCCCAGCAGCAGGTTGCGCACCAGCGCCTCGCCGCTGACCAGGAACGCCGCCGGCAGCGTGTACCATGGCCCGGGCAGGATCCGGCCGTCCTTCACCAGCTTCTCGACCCGGGCGCGATTCTCGGGGCGGAACTCCAGGTAGTCGTCAAGGAACGAGGCCTGGGAATCCGGGTGGTAATGGCTGAACCGCGGATCCTTCTCCATCGAATTGATCAAAATGTCGCCCGCCTCAATCAACCGCGTCTGGGTCTCGCGGAAGCTCCACCGGTACTCACGGTCCCAGTGGGTGTTCATGATGAGGTGCATGTCGTAGATGGGCTGGTTCATAGCAGAGGAAAGGTAGGCGTTCTTTCCTCGCTTGGATGTCACAATTATTGCGACAGACCTTGTCGCAAAGATTGCGACAAGGTCTGTCGCCCAAAGCCGTACCATCGTTGTACTCCAACCTGATCCTGTCCGCTGCCTCAGCCCTGGAACTGTATCCATGACTTCCCCCATGCGTCTGACTGCTGCCATTCTGGCTACCCTGAGCTGCTTTGCCTCCTCACTGGGGTCCGCAGAGACGCCTCCGGTCGGGATTGCGTCCGCCGCGAACGATCAGACCGCATTCACGGATCAGGTGCTGTTCGGCGTCGCGGCCAGCGAGCAGCAGCATAGATTGGTTTCGACAGGCACCGTTGTGGCCGAATCCCTGGCCAGTGAGATGGGAGGCCTGCGCGACACCTTCGCAGCGCGGACGATCACCGGGAAGGACTCCAGCCTGTCGGTGTCGCTCGCCCCGTTTGCGGCTACGGGCCAGCCGCTGTTGATCGAGGTCGAAGAGATCCATCAGCGCCGCCCCAACGCCTTTGGCTATACCGTTCAGGCCAATGGCCAGGACGTGTATGTCCGCACCTACCAAGAGTATGGTGACGGCCCAAACCATTACTTCCTGGTCGTACCCCCATCCCTCGCGGATGCGAAGCAGCCCCTGACCCTGACCTTCCGCAGCGACGGAGCTGCCCCATTCAGTCTTGGTCGGCTCTGGCGTTACGATGACTTTTTCTCCCGGGTGGTCGATCGCGAGCACGTCTACAAGCCGATGGCCCTGTACGTCCACGAGAAACTCGACGATCTGGTCAAGGACCCGGCCCGGCGCGATGCCTATGCGGGTCTGACCTGTTACGCCCCGGTCGGCATCCTGACCTTCCTCAACTACGGATCAGGAAACCTGGTTCAGCAGAATACCGAGACGCTGCGCTCGTTGCGGACCTCCGCCGAGATTGATCGCCCCCTCATTTTTCAGATCAACGGCACCGGCTGGGGCGGCAAGCCCAGTGGACCAGACGGTCTGGGCGGCTTCTTCAGTGACGCCTGCTACAGTGGTCTGAGTTACAACCAGGCCACGGGCACCTACCAGGCGAGCTGGCCGAATATGTGGGGCAGCATGGCTTGGCCGACCCTGCGCAACGACACCATGAACCGTTTCCTGGAAACAAGGTTCCAGGCCACTATGGTTGGCTTTCAGGAGGAACTGGATCTGCTGCGTGCAAAGGGCACGACAATCAACCCGGTGTTGATCCGCGAATGGGGATTGGGTGGTTCGGACATCACCAACACCACGATCAGCAAGGCCAAGGCCGACGGTCTGACCCTCGATCCCAGCGACGGCCTGGATGCGAACGAGCGGCGCTGGATGTACCGCGAGGCGGTGGCTATGTGGCAGCGCTTCGCCGCCAGCACCATCGCCCAGGTCGGTCGCGACAGCATCCTCGTGGACGGCATGAAGGTCACCCTGCCCAGCGGCAACACCCTCGATGACATCTATTCACAGCCGAACTTCCTTGATGACGAACCGATGAGCGATCCGCGCTGGAACGGTGGCCAGCTCGGTATGACCGATGGCCTGTGGAGCAGCGGCGAGATGGGCAAGGGCGTCGAATACCGCGAAATCGCCATGTACGACTACCTGCGCGCCCGTGGCAAGCTGGCCAACGTCAACATGGAACGCACCATCCTGAAGGAGGATTTCAGCGTGTTGCGGCGCCACTATGAGCGCGGCTTCCAATACGTGACCCTGTTCAATTCCGACAAGAACGACCCCGTCTTTGTCAAGAAGGTCGACGGCGTCGACGACCAGCCCGCGATGCCGCCGGTGCATCGTGAGCCCAGCCTGTTCGACCTCCTGGTCAGCCGCGACCGCCACGCGGGTGCGCCAGAACAGATCCAGGCCATCGACAACGTGGTCGTGCAACGCGACCTGCGCCTCGGGGTTGGGGATTGCACGCGGCCAGGCAGCGTCACCTACCGGCTGGATCTCGGGGGCGAACCCTTCACCACCGCGTTGAATCTGCGCCTGGACGGCCGCGTCTCGGTCGGGCCCGGCAACCGCATCGACATCCTCCTGGGCGACAGCCCGGAGACCCTGCGTCCGGTCAAGACCCTGACCAACGCCGATCTGCCCTGCCCCGATCACTGGACGCCGTACATGACCACCGAGGCGGCCTTCGACCTGGGCACGGCGCTGGTCGGCAAAAAGGCGGGCTTCCTGCGCCTGGTCTTCCATTCAGCGGATGCGCCGGATGCCGCCTTCCTGCTCAGCCTCCATGTCGGCACGCAGTGGCCACGGCCCAGCGGCCATCTCGCCGGAAACCCCTTCACCGTCCGCCAGAGCCGAACCATGCAGCTGTGGGTCCAGGATCGCGCTGTGGCCGAGCATATGCTGGCGACCTACCGCAAGCTGGCTGGCGAGGATGCGACGGGACAACAGGCGGCTCACCTGATCAGCCAAGGCTGGTACCGCAGCGCCTACACCCTGCTTTGCGGCAGCTACGCCGAGATCCTGCCGGCCCGCTATGCCGTTCGCGGTAGCGGGAATAGCATGGGACGGCATCCGGTGCGCGTCGACCTGGGGCAGCCGGATGCGGTCGCCATCATCCACCTGCTGGCGGTCAGCCCCGAGGGCGTCGAATTCCGCGTCTCTGGCGCCAAGGATGGACAAGCGATCGCGCTGCGCTTCCTCGATCTTGCGGCCGGAAAAGCCTGGTCGAGCGAGGTCGTTGGTCCCAACCACTACCGCATCCGTCCTGCCACCGCTGGCACCCAACCCCTGCCCGCGGATCGCGGCCCGGTCGGCATGACCTTCACCTATAAGGCCACGGCCACGACCGCACCCAGCCTGCCCCGGACCCTGGTGGGCCGTTTCCTCGGACTCGCTGGCAACCGGATCACCGTGGACATGCAGGATCTGGCGCTCATGCGCAACGAACACGCGCTGTCGCTGGAGCTGGCCCCCAAGGCCGTCATCGAACGTCGTCCGGCAGGATCGGCCGATGCCGCCCCCGCTGGTGCGCCGCAATTGCGCGACCGGGTCGCCCTGACCCTCGATGAGCAGGGTCGGGTGACCACGGTCCACGCCACCTACGGCGCCGATCGCGGCCGCATCACGGCCTACGCGCCTCCCGTCCTGGTCGGTGCCTTGACCAACGGCTCGATCACGCTCGACAACGGCCGCACCTACACCCTGGATTTCAGCCCCCACGGCGGCACCCAGTTCGATCTGGCCAGCGTGCGCGGCCGCATCGTCGAATCCGAGATCCGCCACCTGGCGAAGGTATTGCGCGTCGGCCAGGAGGTCGAACTGACCTATAGTCCCTATGCTGAGGCCGGAGGCAGCATGCGACTGATGTCGATCAAGCAGCCCTATCGCACGCTGTTCGAGGAGGACTACGTCAAGACCACCGACGAGGCGTGGAAGAGCCGGGCGGTCAGCGTCGAGGGTGTCGACGTGAAACCGCACAAGCCTGAACCCAACTACCTCTACAACGTGGTCAAACGTCTGATGCGGCCGACCCAGGCCTATCGGCCGGGTAACATCGTCTATCGCATCACCAGC
>JBILDK010000152.1:0-6553 GCA_044352625.1 Planctomycetota bacterium | reverse complement strand
CCGCGACATCCGCGCCGTTCGAATTGACCGAATTCAGATAGACCGCGTGGCGATAGGCCGCCGTGTAATTGATATCATGGTGAGCCACGCCGAACAGTCCCGAGCCGAAGGTCTCTTGCCGGCGCTGCGCCAACTTGCTCTGCAATTGGGCGCTACGCATCTGGGGCGACACCTCGCGGAACACGCTGTCCGGCGGCTTGGGGGCATTGGGCGGGGCCAGAACCAACGGGCTGACGCCCTCCTTGTCACTGCATCCCACGGCGATCGCGGCGATCACGCCAAGACCGGCGAGAGAGAGTGCCCGGACGGGGCGGATGGACTGGGTCGCGAACATGAGACCTCCGGAGAGCTGCCGGTAGAGACACCGGTGCGAGCACATCACGGTAGGCGTGGGCCAGCGAGGTGGCAACCGGCGGGGGTTGGGACCTTTTCAAGTGTCTCACGCGGATGCCGGGGACTGGCGCGCGAACCCCGGTTCATTCCGGCCGCCCCCCTGATACCACGGGGCCCGTGCCAGCCATCGTGCATGTGATCGATGAACGCGGGGACCTGGGGCGACTGCTCAATGACCTGGGGGCGGCGTGGCGGGTTCGGCCTGGACGACCCCGGGAAGGGGCCGCCGTGGAGGGCGTGGTGGTCTTCGCGCCTGCCGCCGGGACCGCTGCCACTGCCGCCCACAGCCGGGCTGCGGCCACCGCGCGCCGCCATGGTTGGCCGGTGATCCTGTTGTGCGATGGGCTGCCCCTGCCCGGGCGGCACCTGGAGCCGGGAGTCGATGCGCTGCCTGTGGTCGGACTTTCGACCGCGGCCCTGCTCCGCGGGTTACGCCATGCCCGGGCACGCAACGAGGCTGCTCCGGCGACGCCGCCGGGGGCGGCCGCTGTGACCGGGCTGGCCGTGGATGCCGCCTTGAGCACCGCTGCGCTGCGCCTGGCCGAGGCCGCGACCACCGCCGGCGAGTTGCGCCGTCATGCCCTGGGGGATCCCCGGGCTGCGCGCCATGCCGAGGCCATCGCCTGGGGTCTGCGCGAAACCGGGGCCGCCATCGCCGCCGCGCTCGCGGTGGACCTCGATCCCGATCTGCCGGTCTCAACCCATACCCTGCTGACCGTGACCGAGCCGCTGCTCAAGGCGGCATTAGGGGCGGGCACGCGCATCGCCTGCGACGACGCCCGGGCACCCCTGCGCCTGGTGCCGGGCACGGTGGTGGACCTGATGGTGCATGTGGCCGCGGACCTGCTGCCGCTGACCCCGGCCGAGGGCGGGCGCCCGACCCTGCGCGTGGTGGTGTCCGGGTCCGCGGGCGAGCTGGTGGTCGAGTTGACCGTGGTGGATGCCACGTCGGCCCTGACCACGCCCACCCCGGCAACGCTCGCCACCGCCGCCCGTTGCCAGGCGTCCCTCGCCGTTGCCAGCAGCGCGGTGACGTTGCACGTGCCCCTGCTTGCGACCGAGGAACCTGGCGCCAGCGGACCGCAAGTGCTGCTGGTGGACGATCATGCGGAGGTGGCAGCGGCGATCGGCGCCACCCTGGGTGACGCCGATATCGCAACGATCACCGCCAGCACCGCCGAGCAGGCGCTGGACATGCTCGCCCGCCAACCCGGCATCCGCGTGGTGGTGAGCGATCTCGCCCTGCCCGGCATGGACGGCCTCGCTTTGGCGCGACGCCTGCGCTCCATGGACTGTACGGCGCGACTGGTGCTGATCACCGGTTTCGCTGACGACCGGAGCGATGCCGCGGTGCGCGAGGGATTGTTTGTGGCGGCGATTGACAAACCGTTCAGTCCGGCCGTGCTGGTGGCTGCCGTGCGGGCGGCGTTGCGGTAGGGAGCGAGAGCATCGCGGCCGGGCCGGCCGCGGACCCAGGATTTAGAATTCGAGCGGCCGGGCCGGCCGCGCTCCCAGGGGTGGGCGGATGCGATGGGCTTTCGTCGTGGGGACGGGGGTGTAGGGTGTCGCCATGCTTGACCTCTCCACCATTGCTCCGAGCTGCGCCGTGCTGCTTGGCCTGGACGCAGCGGGGCGCTTCGCCCACCTCGGTACCGCATGGTGCGTTGCGCCGCACGATTGGGTCAGTGCCTGGGTCGGCGAGGAGCCGCCCGACAATGCGGTGCTGCTCGGCGCTCAGGACGGGGTTGTCGCCAGCATCAGCGGCTGGGAACTGGACGGTGGTCTGGCCGGGTTCACCGCCGCGCTTGAGGCCCCTCCGTTGGCGGCTCGCCGTGATGGGGACCTCGCCAAACGCGATCGCCTGTGGGCCCTGGGCTTTCCGGACGTGATCAATCATCCGGCCCTGCGCCTGGCGCGCGGCTCCCTGACCCCGGAGCGCTACTTTCCCTACGCCTGCCCGTGGACCATCCAGGGCCACCTGGCGCTGTTCGGCGCCCGCGAAGGCTGGCTGACCGGGCGCTGCTATCCGGGCATGGAAGGCGGCCCGGTGCTGGATGAGGCCGGCGTGGTGGTTGGCGTGCTCGCCGCCAGCCCGGCCTCCCCCGACCATCCGCCACTCGCCCGTTTCCACCGTTTGGCCTGATCGTGCTGCGTCCGCTGTTGTGTGCCGGCCTGGTGGCCTTGTGCGGGTGCGGGGAGGATCCGCCACCCACCCCCACGCCCCAGTCCACCGATCCCCGCGCCGAGCAGGCGCGCGCGGCCCAGGCCCTGAACGCGGTCGGTTATGACGGCGCCGCGGTCGAACAGAATCTGCTGCGCACCATCACGACCCAGGACGACCAGCAGGCGCAACGCGACGCAGCACGCCGGGCCGCCGCCGGCGAATAACCCACACCTACCATGTCTGACCACATCCAGATCCGCATCATCAGCCTACTTGAGGAAGCCGCCAATTCCTTCGAACAGCTTGAGACCCTCGCCAACCGCACCCTGCGCCAGATTCCTGCCGCCGCCCTCGACACCGTGGATCTGCGCGCCATCGAACGCGACTACATGACCGACGAGAACGAGCCGGGCAGCGAGATGGACCACATCGTGTTCATCAAGTACCGCACCGACCAGTCCGAGGACCCGCGCTGACCATGACCCTGCGGCTCGCCGCGCTGCTGGCGCTCGCCGCGGTGGGCGCGGGCCTGGGCTGGTGGCTGGCGGGTGGACTGCGCCCCGTTCCCGCCGCCCCCGATCCCCTCGCTGGACTGGCTCCGCGTCTGGCCCTGGTCCAGGACTTGGCCACGGCCCGACTGACCTTTCGCGCCATCGTGCGCGGCGAACAGATTGAGCATGGCCGACTGTGGAACAACACCGACGAAGTCCTGATCAGCACCACGGTCAGCGGCGACTGGGGCTTTGACCTGGCGCGACTCGACCCGGAACGGCTGAGCCTGGCTGGAGATCTGCTGACCGTGCGCCTGCCGCCGCCGCGACTGCTGGCACCGGGCTTCAGCGATCAGCCGGCGACGCTGCTCGACACCCGCACCTCGCGCTGGATCGGCGATCCCGGGCCCGGCCACCTCGCGGCCTTGCGCGCCGCGCGCACCCAGGCCCTGGCCGAGGCCCCGACCCGGGTCACCGCCCTAGGCTTGGACGAGGAGGTCCGCACCGCCACCGTCCGCGCCCTGACCACGCTGCTGCCGGGCCTGCTGGGCCAGCCTGGGCTGCGCGTGGCCGTTCGCTTCGATGACCGGGCGGTAGCGCCATGATCCGCACCGTGCTCCTGGTGCTCGCGTTCAGCCTCGCCCTCGGCGCCGGTCTCGCCCGGCTCGCCATCACGCCGCCAGCGGTCACCACCGCCGCCAGCGTGGCGGCCTTCGATCTGGCCACGGTGCAGAGCCTCGGCGAGTTGCGCCTGGTGGTGTCCGAGATCAGCATCTATCAGCGGGTCGACACCCTCGATCCGCGGCGTTTCCTGACCGTGGTGATCCCGGTGCGCCTGGTGCTGGGCCTGGATCTGGCCAAGGCCACGGTCACCCGCGGGGCGGAGGACTGGCAGGTGGCCCTGCCTGCGGTGCGCGTGCTCGGGCGCAGCAGCGACACGGCACGCTGGACGGTGTGGAGCCAGCAAGGTGCATTGCAGACCCCCGAGGAACAGCTCAGCTTGGCCCAGCTGGCCGAACTTCAGGCCTTTGCCGCCGCCGACCGCGAGGCCGAGCGCCTCGGCCTGCATGCCCTCGCCGCGCAACGCGCGCGCAGCGCGCTTGCCGCCTGGGCCGGTACGACCGGCGCCGCGGTGACCTTCGCCCCGTGAACCAGTCCATATGTCCGCGGCGCAGCTTGCCCCGCGACTGATCGCGGGCATGTTTCCGCCCCTATGGACGCTGCCACCGCCACTACTACCGCTGTCCGGGACATTCCCGGCATCCTCAGCCTTGAAGCCTGGGCGGCCCTGGCCACGCCCGAGGCGCTGATCGCCATGGCCACGCTGACCCTGCTCGAAATCGTGCTCGGCATCGACAATATCGTGTTCATCAGCGTGCTCACCGGCCGACTGCCGCCCGAGCTGCGGCCCAAGGCGCGGCGCGTGGGCCTGCTGCTGGCAATGGTCATGCGCATCCTGCTGCTGCTCTCGATCTCGTGGATCATGTCGCTGACCCAGCCGTGGTTGACCCTCGGCTCCTTCCACCTGACCGGGCAGAAGCTCATCCTCATCGCCGGCGGCGCGTTCCTCCTGTACAAGTCGGTCAAAGAGATCCACCACAAGGTCGAGGGCCATGGGGAGGAGGAGGCCAGCGCGGCCAAGGCCGCCGGTGCAACCATGGGTGCGGTGCTGGTGCAGATCGCGCTCATCGACCTGGTGTTCAGCCTCGACTCGGTGATCACCGCGGTGGGCATGACTCAGAACATCCCGGCCATGGTCGTTGCGGTGATCGCCTCGGTGATGGTGATGATGTGGGCTGCGGGTCCGATCGGCGACTTCGTCGAGCGCCACCCGGCAGTGAAGATCCTCGCGCTGGCCTTCCTCATCCTGATCGGCGTCATGCTCATCGCCGAGGGCCTCGGCCAGCACATGAACAAAGGCTACATCTACTTCGCCATGGCCTTTGCGCTGGGGGTCGAGCTGTTGCAGATCCGCATGCACGCCAAGGCGACGAAATCCTGATGCCCAAGCCGCTCTGCCTGTTCCATAAAAACTGCCTTGATGGCACCGCCTCGGCCGCAGTGGTGGCGCGCAAGGTTCCGGACTGCGAGTTTCTCGCCTACCAGTACGGCACCACCCCGCCCCAGGTCGAAGGCCGCGTGGTGTACCTGGTGGACCTCGGCCTGCCCCTGCCCCAGATGCGGGCACTCAAGGCCCAGGCCAGCGCGGTGCACTGGATCGATCACCACGCCAGTCAGCAATCGATCCGCGACCAGCTCGGCTGGGGCGTGCTCGATCCGTCCGAATGCGGCTCGACCCTGTGCTGGCGCGAACTGTTCCCCGGCGAACCGTTGCCGCCGGTGCTGGCCTACGTCCGCGACAAGGATCTGTGGCGCTGGGCGCTGCCTGACAGCAAGGCGATCTGCGCCGGGCTGGTAGCAACCTTCGGCAATGAGCGCTTCCAGGGTCTGCTCGACGCCGACCTTGCCGCGATGGCCGACAAGGGCCGGCCGCTGCTCGCGAAACTGGCGGAGCGGGTCGATGCGGCGGTGACCGGCGGTGTGGTCCTGGAGCAGCCCTTCGGCCGGCCCGGCCGCGCCCTGGTGGTGTTTGCCAACAAGGACCAGAGCGACATCGGTGACCGCATCTGCACCCCCGTCGCCGACGGCGGCCTGGGCTACGACCTGGCGGTGATGCTGTTCCGCAAACCCGACGGTCGCTGGGTTCACAGCCTGCGCTCCGCGACCACCGGCCCCGACTGCGGGCTCATTGCCGCCGCCGGCGGGGGTGGCGGCCACCCCCGCTCAGCGTGCTTCACCGCGGCCACGCCGGTGATCACGCCACCTCCGGCGTGATCCCGGCAGGAGCCCCAAGGATGCCAGGCTTTCTGATTCTGTGGATATGCCTCACTCTGCGCTTGTAAGCCATTCCTCGGCGCCTACTCAATGCGTCCACCTCTTTTGGTCCCTGCGACCCGGAGTTCGCCCATGAAATATACCCTTTCCGCCCTCGCTCTCAGCTTGGTCATCTGCGCCGTCCCGGCCCAGGCGTGTTCGACCTGCGGCTGCCAGGACGCCAAGAAGGAGACGCCCGCAGCGGCGGCCAAGCTCAACACCGTGTGTCCGTTCTCGGGCGAGAAGGTTGACGGCAAGATCACCATCGACGTCAAGGTCGGCGACAAGACCCACACCATCGCGGTGGCCGACAAGACCAAAGCGACCGCTGCGCTCAAGGACGCCAAGGCCGAGGACGTCGTCCACGCCGCTGAGCACAACCACAAGCTGGGCACGCCCCACACCCACTGATCCCAAAACCGGCGGTTTTGGGGGGGAACGTCTCTCCCCTCACCGGGGTGCATCACCCTAAACAACGCAATGAACCGTAGACTTCAGGCGGGGTAAGTAGAGTAGGGACCAGGCACACCCTGGTCCCCCTCGTCAAACCGGACTGGCGGATTTCCCGCATCCGGCTTTCCCGGCAGGTTCATCGGTTGGCTTTCGCAGTGGGAAGCGCAAGCAGCGTGAG
>JBILDK010000151.1:0-6556 GCA_044352625.1 Planctomycetota bacterium | reverse complement strand
GACGATTGCCCAGTGCGTAGCCCTGGGCTCCACTCGGCCGGGCCGTTGACCCGCGCACAGCGTGTCCGATGGCACAACCCCATCCATCACGCATCCGGTCGTAACTGAAGGCCATTGGGCGATCCCCGCCTGGCGCGACACCCGCGACCTCGTCCGTGATCTGCGTCTGTCCGCCCATGCCAGTGCCGTCCTCGCCGACGCGGTGGCAGGGCCAGGCCCGGTCCATCGCCTGGATCCGCGCCTGGAGGCGGCACGGCGGTGGATGGAGGCCAACTGCCTCACGCATCCGCCGCTGGAGGCAGCCGCGCGCATCGTTGGATTCGCCCCCACGGTATTCCACCGCTACTTCACCGCCGCCTTCGCCCAGACGCCGCGCGCCCGCAGCGGGCCGTGACCCGGCGGCGGTCAGCCCGTGGTGTGGCGCAGCCCAACGGTGTGCCGCGCACGGCCCCGTAGCCGCAAGCCGTCACCCTCTCGCACGGTTGCGACGCAGCTGCCGCAAAAGCTCTTGGCCATCTGGCTTGCGAGCGGCAACGGGTTCTCGTGGATGGCGTTGCTCATCCAACGCGGTGCCGGGGGAGATCCAGCTGCGGGTGCCGATGACGCGGAGCATCGAGCGTACCCGCGGCCAGTCCGGCACTCCATTCCAAACCGTGGCGAAACGAGGGTGCCCAACCGGCGCAGTGAATGGTTCGGAGCGCGCAAACGAGAAGCGAGGAGTTCATGTCCGACCATCAGCCCAGGTGTGCTCCTGGGTGATGGTCCGTTGCACTTGATGGGGACGGGGCCAGCAGTACGTCTCATCGCATGAGTCTCCGCTGTTTGCTGCCCTTGGTCGCAGGTGCCTCCGTTTTCGCAGCGGACGCTGAGCCGTGGCTGCGCCTGGAGGCCGATCTGGCAGGGCTCCGGGAATTAGGCGACCAGGCTAGCGTGGTCCGATTGTGGAAGCACGGTGCAGCGACGGGACTGAGTTCCTGGTTGGGTGTCACTACCGAGCAGTTGTCGCCGGCCTGGGAATCCGGCCGGTCCTTCGCCCTCCAGGCCACAGGGCGCTCGTGGTCTGCCCGCCTTCGCATCCTTGGTGACGCAGCGGCCATTGCCGCCGCGTTGCCCCGGGAATGGGCTGTGAAATCGACCGAAGAGAGCCTTGTCGTTGGAACCGCGCCGCCCGGATTTGCCGCCGATGGGGCGAACCGACTGACAATCGATCCCGTAGCGATGCAGGCCTGTTTCGGTCAGGAACTCTCTGCCCGCGCCTACGGGGCAATCGGCCTGCTCAAAGCGACCTGGAAAATTCCAGATGCCGGATCGGACTTTGTCACCCTTCACGGTGCCGACAAATGGCCTACGGCGCCGATCGCCGCAGAGGCGCTCATCGGCATCCCGGACGAGGCTATCGTTGCGACCGCCATTGGATTCACGGGACGGGACTTGGCGACCTACCTGACTGCTCGATCGGGTGAAAGTCTGGTGAACGTCCTGCAGCGGGGTTATGACCGGGCCTACCGCGAGAGGCTGGGACAGCTCGCCGATCTGGTGGAAAATCTCGATGGAACAGTGGTCCTGGCGATGGTTCCACAGCCGATCATCCCGGGATTCCTGGTCACCACGCCGCGGGGCCAGAGCTGGGACGCCCTGGCTTTGGCCCTGCGTGATTACCTGGATATGTCGGCGGTGTCGGACCATCAGGACCTATGGCAGTGTCCGCCGCAGAACAAATCCCTGCCCGTGGCGTGGCGTTTGCAGCGTACGGAACGGCGGTGGATTCTGACCTCCGCCGCCGACGCCGAGTACCCTGATCGCGCTCCGTCATGGGCCGCAGAGTGGCCGGGCCACCACCTCGCCAGCAGGATTGCGACCAAGCAATGTGCTGCAGTGATGGCGGGCTTCACGGCCCTCCTCGTGCAGGCGGGAGGAACCGGCGGTCAGCAGGGCTATTCCAGTCTGAAATCTGCATGCATGCGCGTTGCCGCGAGTGATCTCGCGGATGCCTACGCCCTGGGCGACCCCGACGCGAACGCCCGGGATCTCGTGCTGAAGGGCAGCTTGGCACCGCTGAGCGTGGTTCCGTTGGCACTTGCAGGCGACAAAGTGATGGAGGCCATCTACGGACATGCGATCAGGCCGTTGGCCTCCAATCTCGAAACTGATCTTGCCCAGGCCGCACGCATGCCGCAGCCGCGGTATCTCATGGGACGTAAGGATGCGCCGTGGCTCAAAGACGGAATTTGGGCGGCAACGGTCCCGCTATTGGATGAGATCCCTGGCGTGCCGGTGGCCGTGAGCAACCCAGAAACCCTGCTCGGCCAGGCTACCTGGGCGGATCGAGAGGGTAGGGTTCATTGCGTCCGCGGCGCAGCGGCCAAGGAGCTGTGGTCAACCGCCGTGCGCCTGGTCGAGGCAGGTGCCGGAGCCCGCGTCAGTGATTGGGCCGAAGCCATGGCGATGGTCCGCCGGCAAAGGCTGGGCGAGGCGCTCAGCTTCAGAAACGACGAGAATGTCAGCATTCTTGCCCTGCCCAGGCAATGGATAGAGATCCCCAAGTCCAAGCGGCCCAATTGGGAACATGATGCGCTCTGGCGGCGGGGAGGGGTGAATCTCGGCATCCTGGCAGAGGCAGGAAATACGACCGAGGCCGGCGCCCAGGCGGTCATCGAAGAGAATGTGATGGCCAATTTCAGCACGGTCGGCGAGGTTCGCCAACTGCATCGCAAGGCCTGTGCGGCAGATGGCGTCCCAGCAGTGCGAGTCGGTTTCGAGGTCCGCGTCGGCATGTCGCGTGAACGCGTAGAAATGGTCCTCATCCAGCATCAAGGCTGGGTCGTGCAGCTTATCGCCAGTGGACCCGTCGCTAAGCAGGCCGACATCCAGCACGGGCTGGATGTATTGCTGGAAAGGTTCGCTTTCATCGACAGGAATCGTCCATCTCCTGCTCTCGAGGAGTTGCGCGAGGTGCCGACCGCAACGGCGGCGGAGTTGCCGGTGGAGGTCGATCTCGTCGGCTCTGGCTGGATGGTGCGCCCTGAACCCAACAGAGCCCAGGAATTTGCCGCGCTGGCACTCGTTCACCCGCGCACGGGTGCCTACTCGTTTCTGCTCGCTGGTGACATGGAGGGACGCACCGCCAGTCTGGCGGGGCTCATGGCGGGCCTGCTCGATCTGGTCGGGGCCAAGGATCCGGACCGGGATGCGACGGCAGCGCGTCCATGTACCCTCGCAGGGACTCCAGCCCTTGAAGCGGTCACGGACCTGGGCGAGGGGGTCGGACGGCTGCGCCTGCGTTGCGCCCAGATAGCAGGAAATGCAGTCCTGTTCGCCACCTGGAGCGGATCGTCTAGTGGGATCGATCCGGCGCTCCATGAAGGCTTGGTCGGGCGTCTGCGGCCACGATCCGAGGGCGAAGCGACTCCATCCGTCAGAACAACAGGGGAATTCGCGGCAACCCTGGCCGGTTATTTCGTCCGGCGTGAACTCTGGGGTGATGCGCTGCCCTGGGTGACGGCGGCCATGGCGCGTTTGCCGGGAAATCATGCCGTGATCGAACGCGGATTGACTGTGCTCAATCGCCTGGATCGACCGGCCGAAGGATTGGCCTGGTATCGTGCACATGCCGAGGCCCTGGCCCACGACGATCTCGCCCTGGCCAGTTGGGAACCGTGGTTCCTGGCACAGACAGGGGAAAAGGCGGCAGCCATCGCGGCCTATGTCAAGCTGTTCGACCGGGGATATGCGAGCGATGAGGATTTCGCGGAATGCGTCCGGCTTCTGCGCGCCAGCAGTCGAAACGACGAAGCCGACGGGGCCTTTGCCCGTTGGAAGGTCGGCGGGAGTCCGGCCAGCCGCATGCTGCGCCTGCGGCTGCTGCACGAGGACGGCAAGGATCAGGACGCACAGACCCTGCTTCAGGCTGAATTCGCCGCCAGTGCCCAGGACGAGTTGGCGCGTGTGGCCTTGGCCGAGGGACTGTTGACCATTGGACATCATACCGAGGCGCAACGTGAACTGTGCGAAGCCCTGAGAACGCGTCCGGGTCTCCAATCGGCCTGGCGCCAGCGAGGTATCGCCGAAAGTCGCCTGGGATGGCACAAGGATGCACTCGTTTCGTTGCAGCGGGCGATTGTGCTCGATCCGACGGATGCCAGCGCCCGGGAATGGCTGGACTCTGTCCGTCAAACCCTGGGCCGTGGTGACGCGAGCCTGCTTCGCCACGTCATCGCTCCGGTTGCTCCCGAACTGGGCGGTGAACCGGCTTCCGTCAACGAGGGGACGGGAACGCGCTGGCTCCTGCGGGAACATCGCGTCGCCTGGACATCAACCGGGGATGTGCTGCATACCCAGCGTCGGGTCTTGGTGCTCGTGGATGCGGCTGCGTGCGAGGAAATGGCAACCCTCGATCTGCCATTCGATCCCGAGCGCGAGGACATCGCCATCAATGCCCTGACGGTGGCGCCGCCCGAGGCAGCCGCGATCGATCGGCATCGTCCCGATGACTGCTATGTCGTCGATGATCCCGATGCGATGGGCGACGGTTCCGGCCGTCTGGCGCGCATCCCCGTCGCAGGGCTCGTCCCTGGTTGCGTGCTCGACTGGACCGTGACCTATCGTCAACGTCGGGTCGAACGTCCCTGGCTACGGATCACGTTGGCATCGGGCTGGCCGGTGCAACGTTCCCAGGTGATGCTCGTGGGCCCCGACCGGGGCCTCGAAATGCGGGCTGGTCCTGGCGTCAGTATCGTTCGTGAGGATGACGGAGTCCTGCGTGCCATTGTGGCGAAACGCGACGGAGAGCGGGGCAGGGTGCTCACCAACCCATGGGGCACAGACCTGCCGACGGTGCTGATAGGCACACCGGAAGGCACATGGCAAGCCCTAGGGCAGGCGCATCTTACAGAGATAGCGGAGCGGCTCGCTCCGGATTCCGAGGTGCTTGCCGCCGGACGCGCGTTGCGACCCATCGGCGTGGATGATGCGACGACCTGCGCTGCGGTGCTTGGGTTTGTGTCGAAGACCGTGGCTTACCGTGCCGTGCTATTTGGTCGGGGCGGGATGTTGCCACGCCGCCCGGGCGAGGTCCTGGAACGGAAGCAAGGCGACTGCAAGGATCATGCCGCCTTGGTCCAGGCTCTGTTGTCGGGCGCTGGCGTGAAAGCCCATCTTGCCCTCGTGAACACGGATTGGCCGATCGATCCAGGACTTCCGAGCCTCGAACAATTCAACCATATGGTGACTGTGGTCGAGGAGGTCGATGGCAGCCAGCGCGTGCTTGATGCCACGGCAGATCACATGGATCCGACCCTGCCCGTGCCCCCAGGCCTAGGCGGAGCCCACCTGCTCGTGCTCGACCCGGCGGGTCCGCGGCTGGTCACAGCCCCGAACCATCGACCCAGCGTCATCAGCAGCGAACGACGCATTGAAGCCGACGCCGCGGGCAGCCTGAGGGTCCGTGAGCAGGTGCTGGTTTCAGGCTATCTCGCCGGATCTGTGCGTGGTCGGCTGTCCTCCGCCGCTCCCGGGGATCGTGAAGCCGCCATGCTCAATATCCTCGGTGACGCAGCGGAAAGCGTGGAGCAGGTATCGATCCTGGAGGGCGAGCAGGCCGATCCGCTGCGTTTGGACCTGGCCTGGATTCCGCGGATAAGAATGGAGCGGAACGACAACGTGCGGCGTGGGGTGCTGTCGGAACCGTGGGCTGAATGGATGTTGCGGGTCGATCCCGAACCGGAACGCACGCGGGCGCTCTCGGTGCGCTATCCGTTCTCGATCACCAGCCGCACCACGGTGGAGGGGTCGGGTGGACTCCGTCGCCAAGTGGGGAAGGCCAGTCCTGAGACAGATAACGAGTTCTTCTCCTTTGCGGAACAGGGAGAGCCGGGATCGCGTTCCATCACCATTCAGCAACGCGTTGGAACATGGCCTGCCGCGCGCTTCGCCGAGTGGCAGAAGCGCGCGGCCGAGTTGTGCCGACGGGCGGAGGTGACCCTGGAGATGCCGGTCAACGCAGGGCAATAAGCCCTGCCCTCACACCCCCGCGCGGGTGCGGCGCAGCAGCTCCAGGTTGGTCTGGTTGCTCTTGGTCGTGTGGCCCTTGAGCGGCAGCAGGTTCTCGTGGATGGCGTCGATCATCCAGCTGGGCTGCGGGAAGTAGTCGCTCTCCATCTCGGCGCCGGGGGAGATCCAGTTGCGCGTGCCGACCACGACGGGCGGGGCGTCGAGCTTGCCGAAGGCCAGGCGGCTGATGGTCGAGCCCATGGTGTGCATGAAGCTGCCGCGCTCGCAGGCGTCGCTCGACAGCAGGATGCGCCCGGTGCGCGTGACCGACTCCACGATCGGCGCGTAGTCGAAGGGCACCGCCCAGCGTGCGTCCCACACTTCGGCCTCGACGCCGTACTTCTCGCTCAGGATCTTGGCGGCTTCCAGGGCGCGATAGAGCGTCGAGCCCATGGTCAGGATGGTGAGGTCCTTGCCGGCGCGACGCATCGCGGGGGCACCTTCGGGCACGGTGTAGAAGCCCTGGGGGATCTCCTTCGCGAACTCTTCGCCATTGCCGTAGAGGCGC
>JBILDK010000150.1:0-6610 GCA_044352625.1 Planctomycetota bacterium | reverse complement strand
GCAAGGCGGTCGAGACAGATGCGCAAAGCCTGGAAGAACGGCGCCAGGCGCTGCACCCGGCAGTCATGGAACGGCTCGGGCAGGGTGCGCGAGAGGACAATGCGGTTTTCGAGCGCGAAGCCCATGCCGGGTGGGGTTTGCGCATAATCGGCAAGGATCCGCCACGAGCCGCCAGGATCGCGCACCAGATCGCAGGCAAACAGGTGCAGGTGCGACCCACCCGACACCGGCAGCCCGCGACAGGCCCGCAGGTAATGCGGATGGGCCATCACCGTGGCCGGATCGAGCAATCCGTCGGCGAGCAGGCGTTGCGGCCCGTAGCAGTCAGCGAGCATCGCATTGAGCAGCCGAGCGCGCTGGATCACGCCGCGTTCGAGGCCCTGCCATTCGCTCGGAGCGATGATCAACGGCAGGGGGTCCAGGCTGTAAGGCCGCTGGTCGCCGACTGCACCGTGGGCCTGGAAGGCCAAGCCGTTCTCGCGGATGAGCTGCCGACCCTGGTCCCAGCGCCGGGCAAGCTGTCCGCTGCCCAGGCGGTCGAAATGAGCGGATAAATCGCGCCAACCAGGGCGCAGGCCACCGGCCCCGCGACATTCATCATGCGCCGTGGCGGCGGCCTGGTAGCCGTCGAGATAGGAGGCCGTGGTCATCGGGCTGCAGGTTTACGCCCTGCGGCGCAGATCCAAGGTGAAGGGGAAGTCGGGATCCGGGGTCACCGGGTCAGCAGCGCGTACCCCGGCAGTAAAGCCGAAGGGCTGGAAGCGGGCGGCTCGCCGGGCCTCGGCTTCGTAGCTGTTGACAGGTCGGATGTCGTAGCTGAGGCCGCCAGGATGCGCCACGTTGTAGGTGCAGCCGAGCACCGCCCGCCCCGACCAGCGATCCACCACGTCGAAGATCAGGGGGGCCTGCACCCCGATGGTGGGATGCAGGCACGACGGCGGTTGCCACGCGCGGTAGCGCACCGCGCATACCGACTCGCCCTGGGTACCGGTGGGGCGCAGCGGGCAGGTGCGGCCGTTGACCGTGACCGCATGGCGGCCCGGGGTCGCTCCGGAGAGTCGCACCTGGACGCGCTCCACCGACGAATCGACGAAGCGCACCGCACCGCCGCCGCCGGATTCCTCCCCCAGGACATGCCAGGGTTCAAGCGCCATGCGCAGTTCCAGCTCGACGCCGCGGTCGCTGACCGCGCCATAGCGCGGAAAGCGGAACTCGCGGTGCGGCGCGAACCAGGCCGGATCGATGGCCAGGCCGTGCCCGCGACACTCCGCCACGACCTCGCTGAAATCGTCCCACACCGCCCAGGGCAGCATCCAGCGGTCATTGAGCTGGGTGCCCCAGGCGACCGGTTCCTGCCGGTAGGGTTCGCGCCAGAACCGGCTGATCAGGCCCCGCACCAGCAGCAGCTGGGCCAGGGCCATGTCGGGATGCGGGGGCATTTCACAGGCGCGCAGCTCAACCAGGCCGCGCCGTCCGCTGCTGCCGTCGGGGCTGTACAACTTGTCGATCGAGAACTCGGCACGATGGGTGTTGCCGGTGCCGTCGATGAGCAGGTGGCGCAGGATGCGGTCCACCAGCCAGGGCTGCACCGGGGATCCGGCCCGGGGCAGCTGGTCAAGGGCGGTGCGCAACTCGTACACCGTATCGGCCCGGCCCTCGTCGGCGCGGGGCGCCTGGCTGGTGGGGCCGATGAACAGTCCGCTAAACAGGTACGACAGCGACGGATGGTTGTGCCAGTAGCGCAGCAGGCTGCCGAGCAGGTCCGGCCGACGCAGGAAGGGCGAGGCCAGCGGGGTGGGTCCACCCACGGTGATGTGGTTGCCGCCGCCGGTGCCGACATGGCGGCCATCGACCAGGAACTTCTCGGTGCCCAGGCGCAGCTGACGCGACTCGTGATAGACCGTGCGCGTGGTGGCGGCGAGCTCCTCCCACGAACTGGCGGGATGGATGTTGACCTCGATCACGCCCGGATCCGGCGTGACCTGCAGCAGGCGCAGGCGCGGGTCCTCGGCGGCGCGGTAGCCTTCAAGCTGGACCGGGATCAGGGTCTTGGCCGCAACCCGTTCGATAGCGGCAACCAGGTCGCACCATTGCTCGGCGTCCGCCAGCGGCGGCAGGAACACATGCAGCACGCCGTTGCGCGGCTCGATGCACAGGGCCGACCGCGCCACCGGGGCGCTGCCGGTGACGGCGCTCATGCCCGGCGATTGCACCGCGACCTTGGCCCGCGGGCGCAGGGCCGGACGCGGGATGCTGGGGTCCTGGGGCAATTCGCCCTGACGCTCGCTCGCCGCCACCCAGGGCAGGCTGTCGAGCGGCAGGCGGTACCCCATGGGCGAGTCGCCCGGCACCAGATACAGCCGTTCATCGCGCAGGAACCACGGCCCCGAGCGCCAGCGGCCATAGTCGCAGGCCAGCGGCAGGGCCCAGCCGACCACGTGTTTGAGACCCTGGCGAAAGACCTTGGCCAAGCGCGCCCGCTCCAGCGGTTCGTCGATGCGGTTGTCGAGCGGATCCACGTTGACCGGCAGGCGGCGTTCGCGCCACAGATGATACCAGGTGTCCTCGAAACCGGGCATGAGGTGGTCGTCGCCTACGCCCAGTTCAGCGCACAGCGCCCGCGCCACATGCTCGGCATCCGCCGGGGTCGCGCCCGAGGGTGCGCGTTCGTCGGCGATCAGCGTCGCATCACGCCACAATGGCTCGCCATCGCTGCGCCACAGCAGCGAGAACGCCCAGCGCGGGAGCTGCTCGCCAGGGTACCACTTGCCCTGGCCGACATGGAGCACGCCACCCGGGGCGAACCGATCGCGCAGCCGCGCGGCGAGGGCGCGGGCGCGCACGCGCTTGCCCGGGCCCTGGGCCTCGGTGTTCCACTCCGCGCCTTCGGGATCGTCGCTGGCCACAAAGGTCGGCTCGCCACCCATGGTCAGCTGCACGCCATCGGCATGCAGCCGCGCATCCACCGCCAGGCCGCAGGCGCCGATCGCCGCGACCTGGGCCGGGGTGTAGGGCTTGGTGACGCGGGGATCCTCGTGGACCCGCGACACCTGCATGTCGACTGCGAAAGACGACTCGACCTCGTCGTCGTCGCTTTCAGGGTTGAAGGCGAAGGAGCCGGTGATCGGCGCCGCCGATTGGGGGTCAGGCGTCGAGGCCAGCGGCAGATGGCCCTCGCCGGTGAGCAGGCCCGATGTCGGATCGAGGCCGATCCAACCGGCCCCTGGCAGATAGACTTCGCACCACGCGTGGAGGTCGGTGAAGTCGCGTTCAGTGCCGGACGGACCTTCGAGCGGCTTCTCGTCGGCCACCAGCTGGATCAGGTAGCCGCTGGTGAAGCGTGTGGCGAAACCCAGGTGGCGCAGAAGCTGCACCAGCAGCCAGGCGCTGTCGCGGCACGAGCCGGAGGTTGTGGTCAGGGTCTCTTCCGGCGTTTGCACCCCGGGTTCCAGGCGGATGAGATAGCTGATCTCACGGTTGAGGCGCGCATTCAGCTCGACCAGGACATCGATGGTACGGCGGCGTTCGCGAGAGACCGATGCGACCAGCGCGGCGAGCAGCGGCGTGGCCGTGGCGCACACGCGGAAGGGCTGCAATTCATGGGCCAGGGCCGCGTCATAGGTAAAAGGCCAGTGCTCGGCGGAATCCTCGACAAAATAGTCGAAGGGATTGATCACCGTCATGTCCGCCAGCAGGTCGACGGTGATCGTCATGGTCGCGGCCGGCTTAGGGAAGACGATGCGTGCCTGCCAGTTGCCCTGGGGGTCCTGCTGCCAATTCAGGAAATGCTCGCTCGGCTCGATGGTCAGGGCGTAGGTCCGCACCGGCGTACGGCAGTGCGGCGCCGGGCGCAGGCGGACCACCTGCGGCGACAAGGTCACCGGCCGGTCGTAGGTGTAGGTCGTGCGATGGTGCAGGGCGACAGTGATGGGCATGGTCCGCGTCGTTTCAGGCGAAATGGTCGGTCATGAGACGGGCGCCGATGTCATTGGTCATCGAGGTCAGGGTGGTCAGGAACCAGGGCATGCCCTCGTCGTCCTCGGCGGTGGCGAGCTGTTCGAGGTCGGCCGCGAGGATGGTGCCCTCGAGCCGGCGGCACGAGGCGAACGCGCGACCGTCGTTGCGGCCGGTGGCCCCGCCGATGGCATCGGCCATGCGCCGTACATTGAGCAGCAGGCTTTGCGGCGCGTGCGGATGCAGCAGCACCAGGCGCAGGACCTCCAGCGGCACGATGGCGTTGGGCGTGGAGCGCCGCCACGTTTCGGTTAGGCCAAGCCCGGTGAGCAGGCCCTGCCAGCGCCGGAACAGCGGGGAGCCGACCGGGGGGGCATCGAGCCCGTCCGCCAGCAGACCGGGCAGAATCTCAGCCAGGATGCGCGCGGTGAAGTCGGCTCGCTCAATGCCTTCACCGAGTTCGAGCACATGCGGCAAGGCATCTCGCCACAGGTCGAGCAGCGCGCCCTGGATCAACCGCAGGCGCTGCGTCGCCCAGGATGCAACGCCTTCGACCCCGTGATCCGCCAGTCGGGCCTCGTCCAGGGCCTGGGCCTGGATCCAGGTGTCGTTGATCACCTCCCACGACAATTCGGTGAGCAGATGGCGCGCGGTGCGGGCATTGTCGCGGGCCTGACGCATGCAGGTGACGATGCCCGAGGCATTGTCCCGATCGAGCACCATGTAGCGCAGCACGGCTTGGCGCTCGACCGCCCCGATGCGCTCACGGTAGTCATCAAGAGTTCCGCCCACCTCGAGTGCTGTTTGCCACAGCCCAATGGGGTTGTCCTGGTATTCGGGCAAGGCTGCGTGCAGCGACGCCATGCGCAGCAGGCGCACGTTGTTCTCGGCCCGTTCGAGGAGGCGGGCCATCCAGAAGCAGTTGCCGGCGATGCGGGTCAGCATTTCGGTGGTTGGTGGTTGGTGGTTGATGGTTGGTGGTTGGAATGAGACGGGTGCACGTCGTTATCGGTGGTCAAGGCGTTGGGGGTGGCGTCGTCTGGATAGACACCAACCACCAACCACTAACCACCAACCACCGGATCCGCGAGGATCCATGTATCCTTGGTCCCCCCGCCTTGCGACGAGTTCACCACCAGCGAGCCGCGCTTGAGCGCGACCCGGGTCAGGGCGCCGGGGACGAGGTGGACCTCGCGGCCGCTGAGCAGGTACGGGCGCAGGTCCACATGGCGCGGGGCCACGCCCTCCTCGACGAAGGTCGGGCAGGTGGACAGCGCCAGAGTGGGCTGGGCGATGTAGTTGGCGGGATTGGCCTTGAGCTTCTCGCGGAATTCAGCGATCTCGTTGCGGCTCGCCTTGGGCCCCACCAGCATGCCATAGCCGCCACTGCCGGCGACTTCCTTGACCACCAGTTCATCGAGCCGGTCGAGCACCTGACCGAGATCCTTGGGATCACGGCAGCGCAAGGTCGGAACATTGTGCAGGATCGGTTCTTCGCCGAGATAGAAGCGGATCATCTCTGGCACGTAGTAGTACACCGCCTTGTCATCGGCGATGCCGTTGCCTACGGCGTTGGCCACGCTGACCCGGCCGGCGCGCAGGGCGCGCATCAGACCCGGCACCCCCAAGGCGCTGTCCTCGCGGAACACCTCCGGATCAAGGAAGTCGTCATCGATCCGGCGGTAGATCACATCGACCTGTTGCGGGCCGGTGGTGTCGCGCATGAACACCCGGTCGCCTTCGACATACAGATCACGCCCTTCGACCAGGCGCACGCCCATGCGGCTGGCCAGGAACACATGCTCGAAGTAAGCCGAGTTGAGCGGCCCCGGCGTCATCACCACCACGGTGGGATCCTGGGCCCCGGCAGGGGCGTAGTCGCGCAGGGTTTGTAGCAGCAGATCGGGGTAGTGTTCGACCGGCTCCACCGGCATGGCCTGGAACAGTTCGGGGAACAGGCGCAGCATCGCGGCGCGGTTCTCGATCATGTAGGACACGCCCGATGGTGTACGCAAATTGTCTTCCAACACATACCATCGCGAATCGTCGGTGCGCACCAAGTCGATGCCGCTGATCACGCTGTGGACCCCGTGCATCGCCGGCAGACCTTTGGCGGCCTCCAGAAACAGGGGATTGCTGAGGATTTCCGCAGCGGGGATCACGCCTGCCTTGAGGATCTCCTGCTTACCATAGATGTCGTCGAGGAAGCGGTTGAGCGCGGTCACGCGCTGCACGCAGCCGCGTTTGAGCGCATTCCACTCCCCGCTGTCGAGGATGCGCGGGATCACATCGAACGGGATCAAGCGCTCGGCCCCGCTGGCATCGCCGTACACAGCGAACGTGATGCCCTTGCGCCGGAAGATCTGCGCCGCCTCGTCGCGCCGCGTGGCCAGCACCTGGCCAGGCACCTGGTGCAGCCAACTGTCGAGCTGGCGGTAGGCCGGCCTGACGCCGGTGCCATCCACGGTCATCTCGTCGAAGGTGGCCTGGGACTGGGATTGGGTCATGACTGCGCTCATGGTGCCCCGGATGATAACAAGATGTCCACGGACGCGACTGATGCAGGGCGCATCATAGGGGTAACCCCTGGGAGCGCCCCCTGGGAGCGCGGCCGGCCCGGCCGCTCGCGTCGAAAATGAATGAGGCAATCGATCCG
>JBILDK010000149.1:0-6631 GCA_044352625.1 Planctomycetota bacterium | reverse complement strand
TCAATCCTTACAGCGGCTCATCCCCCTCGACCGATTTTGCGTCGCGGGCGGCCTTGACCGCGGGCTACACCATTGCCGAGCGCGTCCAGGCCAACATCGGCCTATGGTTCAACAATGATGGCAGCGCGGTTGAACTGCGCGAGGCGTCCATCGTCACCGACCTTGGCCGGGGCTTGGCCTGGCAGATCGGCAAGACCTACAACCATCTTGGCTGGATCGCTGGCGATCCCACCGGGCTGTTCCGGGTCAACGAATCGACCATCGACTACACCGGCGTGTTCTATGGCGCGGTGGATCCATTGGGCACCAGCCTGGCCTGGACCAGTCCGGCGGAGGGCTTCACGGCTGCGCTTTTTATCACCAATGGTTTCTACAATGACAAGGATGGCGACAACCTCACGTCCATCGACAATGGCAGCATCCAAGCTAAGAACGACCTTGGTTTCGGTCTTGACCTGATCGGGCGGTTCGGCGCTGACCAAGCCTCTGAGATCAACCTTGAATGCGCCTGGGACGCCCACGCCGGCGCCCAGCGCGAAGGTGGCAAAAACGGTCCCAAGTATCAGGTGGGGCTCAATACCACCATCAAGCCGGCGGGCGAGGCCGATCCCCTGACCCTCGGAGCTGAAATCATCGCGCTAGCCACCGCCTATGACGATCTCGATGGCAATCTGGCCAGACCCGGACAGACCACTCGCCATGAAGTAGGCGTGATGGCCATGGCGAGCTATCAGGTGCGCCAACAATCATCCTGGCCGATGGCGCTCACCGGCATGTACCAACGCATGGATCCGTATTGGGACAGCACGGGGCCCAGCACCTGGACCTCAGATGGGGTCGCGCTCAAGGACGGTCGGCCGTACTACCACAACGACCGTGTGGCGGTCAACGAGGTGAGCCTCGGTCTGCTGACCAATCCGTTCCAGGACACCGCCTTTGCACTCAATTTCGAACTCGCCTACGCCTTTGTCGATGGGGGGGCTGCTAATCCCGCTGTGCATCCGGTTCAGCCCACCGACCCGCGCGACGGCGTGACCACGGTGGCCATCGAAGTGCTCGCGGTCATCCCCTGACGCTCATCCGGGTCCACGGTCCGAAGCGCCAGCGCAACCAGCAAATCCCGGCCACAATCCAGATATAAGTGAGAAACACCGTCCAACAGGCGGTCAATGGCGCTGGCGCCCAGGACGGCCAATTGCCCGCCGCCACCAACATGGCGATGCCCGCGGCAGGCAACCCGCACAACAGCACCGCGCTGGCGGTGAGCACGACGAAGGGCCAGCGCGTGTCCCCAGCCCCCTGCACCGCGCAGCGGAAACAGAACTGCAACCCATCCGCCACCATCGCCACCGCGGCAAAAGCCATGAGTGGTGCGGCCAGCGCCATCAGTCGCGTCCACACCGCATCATCGCCGGAGCGGAAGGGTGCGAGGACCAAGCCTGGCACGAGCACGAATAGCATCCCACAGGGCAGCATCACCACCAACAACAGCTTCCAACCCAGTCCTGCGGTGCGCCACGCCAGATCCACCCGGCCCGCGCCCAGGCATTGGCCGACGGCCACGGTCAGGCCGTTAAACAGACCGATAAACGGGACCATGACCAGCAGATAGAGCGAGAACACCAGATTATGGGCGGCGAGGGCTTCGGTACCAAGTCGAGCGACGGCGCCGTTGAACATCATGAAGCCGACCATCTCAAGCACCTCGCATGCCCCACGGGGCAGGGCGTTCCAGGCGAAACGCCACAACCGCGCCGAGTCGAGGTTGCGCATGCGCCAGGTGCCGAATTCGCGGCGCACGCGGGGGGCGAACAATAGCACGATCCACACCGCGGCGACGATCAGCGAGGTCGCCAGGGTGGCGATGCCAGCGCCGGTGATGCCCAGCGCCGGAATTCCCAGGCCCCCCAAGATGAGCCAGTAATTGAGCACGATCGACAGGACGCACCCCGCGCCCGCCATGATCACCACCAGGACCGGCCGCCCAATGCCGGCAAAAAATCCGCCCGCCCCGCTGATCAACGCGATCAGGCCGGTCTCGGCCAGGTACCACGCAAACAACTCGGCCATGGGCAACGCCACGGCGGGTTCTGTGCCATAGACCAGGACGATGAGGTGACGCAGCGGGATACAGCCCAGCGACAGCACGGTTGCCGCCGCGCATAGCACCAGCATCGGCCACAGCATCGCCCCGGCCTCCTCCGGCTCGTTGGCGGCGGCATGGGTTCCGGCGAAGGTCCCGACATAGCCAGCGGCACAAATGAACAGCGCCTGCACCGTCCAGGCGAGGAACCCCGCAGGCAGCGCTGCAGCCAGGGCCTCGGTGGAATACCAACTCAGGAACAGCCGGTTGATGAAATGCATCGCATAACCGAGCCCTGCCCCCGCGGCGAAGGGCAGAGCCAGACGCAGCAGACCGCCGACGGTGCCCAGGCGGGCGATGGCCAGATCGGTCATGTCCTGGCACGATGGACTGCGGCTCCCGGTGTCCAGTTGCGGTTGCCGGCGCTCTCAGCACATTGCGTCACTGTGGGCACCTTTACGACCGGCATCAAACGCAAGACCGCACGCCAGACGCGGTCGATCAACCCCTCGACCATGGGGATACCCGCGCCTATCACCGTGGCGGCAGGGGGCGAGGGTTCGGGAGCCCAGGTTCCCGCTACCAGCTCTCCCCTTGGTCCCTGGCTGGACCCCCTGCGGATCCTGCGTGCTTCGTGGAGTTTCTTTCCGCGACTTGGCTTCGTGCTTGGACTGCTTGGTCTGGCGGGGGCCTTCACCATCGGTGTGGTGGTCAACTCGACCACCTACACCCTGACCGGCAGCCTCCAACTGCTCTCGGGCGATGCGCCATTCCTCGCCGATCGCGATACCGTCGCCTACCGTCCGCCCGAGATCCAGCCGCGCGAACTGCAGACCCTGCTCGAACAGCAATTCCTCTATGAGCGCCTGCTGCCCATTGCCGGCGCCGAGGGCGAAGGGGTGGCCCGTTTCCGCGACCGCTTCGCGATCAACTATGGACGTGATTCCGGCATCTTCCGCGTGTCCTTCGCCAAGGCCGACTCACCACGCCAATCTGAAGAAGTCCTCGACACCTTCTTCCAGATCGTGCTCACCACGGTGCGCGACCTGCTCACCGCCCGGGTACAGAAGGATCTCGACTACTATCAACGCAACATCGAGGACAACGAACGCGACCTGGCCAATCTCAACAGCCAGCTCGACGCCTTCCGGCGCAAGCACGGCTTCATCTACCTTGAACAGGCGGTGAGCGAACGCCAAGCCCGCGCCACCCGCCTGGAAGATGCTCTGATCGCAGCCAAGGCACGCATCACCGAGCTCGAGATCTCGATGACCGAGATCCCCAAGATGCTGGCCGCCGCCCCCACCACCGACCAGGGCTTGGCTGCCACCCCCGAGGCCGCCCTGACCCAGAAGCGGCTTGAAATCAGCCGCCTGCAAGCGGTGTACACCGATTTGCATCCACGGCTCAAGGCGGCGCGCGAGGAACTCGGCAAGCTTGAAGAGGAACTGCTGCGCCAAGCCAACGATCCCAAGTCGAATCTGCAGATGCAGCGCATGAGCGACCAGCTGCGCCTGATCCAGATCCAGCGTCCGGTGCTCAACCGCCAGATCGAGGAATTGGAAACCCAGCTCGCGGCGGCCAAGGCCGAACTGGAACGGATGCCCGCGCTGTCCGCCGAATTCATGATCATCGAGCGCAAGCGGGAACAGCAGGAAGGTCTGCTGCGCCGCCTGCGCTCGCGCCGCGAAGAGATCGAGATCGCGCGCAATACCGCGGTCAACCGCCTGCGTATCCTCGACCAGCCGGTGGCCTCGAACGCAGTGACCACCCCGGTATGGCTCAAGGCCCTCGCCCTGGGTGCCGGCGGCCTCGCCTTGGGGGCCGGCGCAGCCGGCGCCTATGCCCTGTTCCGGGCTTTGGGCGACCGCCAGCTGCGCACGCTCAGTGACTGCAATTTGGTGTTGCGCCCGGAACGGCTCAGTCGCGTGCCCGACCCCTGGCGTACGGCCGAGGATGAACGCATGCGCTGGCTCCAGGACCTGGGCGGCCAGATCCTGCGCCGGCACCGCCGCTTCCTGGTCATCCCCACCCTCGACCCTGACTTCAACACCGCGCTGCTGCACAGCCTGGCGGTGCAAATCGGACGCTCAGGCCTGCGTGTGCTGGTGATCGCCCCGGGCGAGATGGCCAGCGCCGACGAGACCGGCGCCCCGCTCGAAGCTCCCGGTGCCATGGCCAGCGGCATCACCCACGTCATCCATCGCCAGCAATCCCTTGACGAGGTGTCGGTCAATGTGGCAGACAACGTGCATTGGACGGACTGGGGCGATGTCCACGAATTGCTCGAACGCCTGCCCTCAGGTCATCTCGAATCGGTGCTGGGCGAGGAGCTGGAGGATTTCGGCGAGTCCCAGGTGGTCCTGGCCATGCCTCCGGATCTTGATCAGACGCTGCTGCAACGCCTGGCTGCGATGAGCGAAGCGATCGTCGTGCTGGTGGATCCCAACGACGACTTGGGCGAGGAACTCCACGACCTTGTCACCACGTCCACCAAGCCGGTTGCAATGGTGGTCCTGCGATGAAACGCGGATGCCTAGCGCTCCTGCTGCTGCTGATGCTCGGTGCCTGTTCGCCGGTCGCCGACCGCGCCGTGGTCCATGATGCGCCCCAGGGTGAGGCGTTGGTGGCGGGCATGTCCGAAAAGCTGTCGTTTCCCATCCCACAGGACGTGCCGCCCGAAATCGCGTCTGGCTACCGGTTCGCCCACGGCGATCGGCTGGTGATCAGCGTGCTCGGTCTCGACGACACCAAACGCATGGATGTGCTGGTCGACCCGGACGGCAATATATCCTACCTGCACCTGCGCGCGGTGCCGGCGGTGGGTCGCACCAGCGAGGAACTCGCACTCGACCTCGGCGCCCGGCTCAAAGATCTCTATCTTGAACCGGTGGTGGCAGTACGCCCGGACGTGGTGAAGGGCAATGTGGTGTTCGTGGTGGGCGAGGTCCGCACCCCCGGCACAGTGCCCTATGAGCGCCAGTTGCGGGTGCTCGACGCCTTCGCCATGGCCGGCGGCCTGGGCACCGCCCGGGTCGAGAACCGCACCCGCCAGGTGGCGGACCTCGACCACACCACGCTGCTGCGCAAGGGCGAGCCTATCCCCCTCGACTTCCGTGCCCTGGTGCTCGACGGCGATCTGCGCCACAACATCACCTTGCATCCCGCCGACATCATTCTGGTGGGCAGCCTGGTGAATGCCGAGATCTACGTCCTGGGCGCGGTACGTACCCCCGGCTCGCGCAAGCTCACCGCCGGGTTGACCTTGATGGGCGCGCTGGCCAAGACCGGCGGCCTCGACCAGCGCGCCTACCGCCAGTCCATCGCGGTGCTGCGCGGCAACATGGCCCGTCCCGAGATCTTCGTGGTCGATGTCGAGCGCATCCTACGCGCCGAAGCCCTGGATTTCCCGCTGCGCGCCGGCGATGTGGTCTATATCCCCGACCGCCCCTTCAACTACGCCCGCGAACTGGCGGTCGTGGCGATGCGCGCCTTTGTCGGCGTGGTGGCGGGCAAGGCTGGCTTCGAGGCCTATGACCGCCTCTAACCGGCGCTGAGCCCGGCATAGATCCGGGCGAAGGCCGCCGCGCGGCCCGGCCAGGCCAGGTTTCGATGGGCGTGAGCGTGGGCGGCGGCGGCGACCTGCAGGCGCAAACGGTCATCGTTGACGAGTCCGCTGAGGACCCTGACCAAACCTTCCTGCAGCGTAGCGCGGTCTGGCATCGGCACGCAAAATCCGCACCCAGGTGGCACCAGTTCCGGCGGGCCGCCATAGTCCGCCACCACTGGCACCAGGCCCGAGCCCATGGCTTCGGCCACCACGCCGCCGCCGAATTCGCGCAGGCTGGGAAATGCGAAGACATGGTGCCCAATGAGGGTCGGACCCATGGCGGCATGGGGGATCAGTCCGGTGAACATCACCCGCCCCGCCAGATCCGCAGTCGCCGCTCGGCCTTCCAGGGCGACCCGTTCGGGACCATCGCCGATCACCGTCAGACTGATGCCCGGCACCTGGGCCACGGCGGCGCACAGCACGTCCACGGCTTTGAGCGGCACCAGTCTGCCGGCAAAAGCCACGCGCAATGCTTCACCCGGCTGGCGGAACGGGGGTGGCGAGCCAGGGAAAGCGGCAGGATCGAAGCCATTCTCCGGCACCCAGGCGAGCCGCCGCGCCCCCCGGATATCGCGCCGGGCATGCCGCCCACCCACCAGTACCAGGGCCGCATCACGCCAAGTCGCAGCCAGCCGCGGATCGAGCCGGGCCAACGGCCGCAGCGCCGACCAGCGGTCGCGCTCAAGGGCGCGCAATTCGGGAAAGCCAGCGGGCCACGGCAGCCCACCGTTGATCGGACCGACCACGAAGGGAATACCGAGCCGGCGCAGATGCCGGGCAAGCGGACTCGGGGCGTTCGGCGTCACCGGCGTGATGCGGTGGACCACATCGAAACGGCGCTGACGCAGGTCGGCACGGAAATGCCCCCACACGCGCTGCTCAAACCGTGGATAGGCCAAGGTCGCCAGACCGGTGGTCAAACTCCACGCCAAACC
>JBILDK010000148.1:0-6678 GCA_044352625.1 Planctomycetota bacterium | reverse complement strand
TATTCCCGTGCTGCATGGATCGCCAAGCCACCCCAGCCGGTGCCGATTTCGACCAGATGCATGCCAGGACGCAGATCGAGCCGGCGGCAGACGTGGTCGAATTTGGCCACCGCAGCGTGATCAAGCGTGGTGGCGGAATCGGCGTAGCAGCATGCGCTGTAGCTCATGGTCGGGTCGAGCCAGCGGGCGAAGAAGGCATTGCCCAGGTCGTAGTGCGCCGCGATATTGGCGCGGGCTCCGCGGCGGGTGTTGCGATGCCAGCGGTGGAACGCCTGGGCCAGGGGCGCGGTCAGCAGCGACGACCATCCGCCGTCCATCGCGTCCACCAGATCCCGATTGCTGGCAAACAATGCGATCAACCCGGTGAGATCCTCGCAGGTCCACAGCCCGCGGGCGAAGCTTTCCCCCACGCCGATGGTGCCGCCGAATACCACCTCGGGATAGAATCCGGATTCCATGATGTTCACGGTGATCGCTGGGCCGTTGCCGCACAGCGTGATGCCATCCGGCGCCACCAGACGCAGGGAACCGCCGCGCAATCCAGCCATCCGGCGGTGCAAGAGGCCACGCGCCAGGCGCTCGTGCCAGGCAGGACGCCAGGCCTCGGGAAGGCGTTGGTTGGTCAGGACGGCGGTCTGGCTCATGGAGAAGTCCTATGGATTCAGGCAGCCGCCGGCACGGGCTGCCGGGCGGGATGGGAAAAGAAGGGCGCGCGCTTCCACCACAGGCGCAGGGCCTGGATGTGAATGGCGAGGATCGCCAGCGCGGTCATATGCGGAAAACGGAACCACACCCCGCGCAATGTCGCGTCAGTCCATGGCCGCCGGCGCAGGACCAGCGTCGCATCAAAGGTCTGGATGCCACCGCGGGTGCTGACCATGTGCACGCCGAGCTGCTGGTCCGGCACAGTGAAGCGCCACGCATACTCCAGGTCCATGTCTTGAAACGGCGAGACGTGAAACTCCTTGGCGAAGCGAGCGGTGCGTCCGCAGGGCACCACATAGCGATGCCGCTCGCCCCAGGGGGTGTTGGTGATCTCGGCCACCACCTGCTCGACCGAGGCGCCGTCGGTGGCGAAGCAGTAATAGAAGGTCACCGGATTGAAGCAGTAGCCCCAGTAGCGGAGCTGGGTGAGCATGCGGATCGGGCCCGCAGGGCGCGTTCCGGTTGCGCGCTCGACCACGTCGCGCACGGCACCGTCCAGCTCTCCGTTCTGGCCCAGATAGTCTGCACGGCGGAAGCTCGCCGGGGCCCACCGTTCCAATCCCCACATGCGCCTGCCGGAAAAGAGGCGTGGCAGCTCAGCGACATCGATCAGGCAATAGAACAGCCGGTAGCGGAAGCCGTGGTTGACCTGGGCGGTGCGGCGGTGGCGGACCCAGCCGACGTAAAGACCGCTTGATAGAGGCTGCGTCTGGTCGTTGGGCGCGATGACCTGATCCGAACGCGCCGAATCCGGGATCCTGGGATGACCGGACAGGCCGTTCATAACGGCCTCCCAAGTCCTGCCGCCACCCGCACGCCACTGGCGCAGCCATCCTCGTGAAAGCCATTGCCCCACCAGGCGCCGGCGAACCAGGTGCGGTTGACGCCGTTGACGTCCGCCCACCGCGCCTGGGCGGCAGGGGCAGCGGCGGTATAATGCGGGTGCGCGTCGTCGATGCAGCGAATGGTGCCGGCGGGCAGGTCCACCGGATTGAGTGTCACCAGGAACTCGGTGCTGGCCGTAAGGTGCTGCAGGCGGTTCATCCAGTAGGTCACCTGGGGCGCAGCCTCGGGCCCGGCCGGGACCCGGTAGTTCCACGCCGCCCAGACCTTGCGCAATCGCGGCATGTGGGTGGTGTCGGTGTGCAGCACCACGCGGTTGCGGTGGTACGGGATCGCTCCCAAGACCTCGCGTTCGGCTTGGCTGGGATCCGCGAGCAGGCCCAGGGCCTGGTCGCTGTGGGCGGCAATGATGATCTGATCGAAGACCTCGACCCCCTGATCGGCGATCACCTCGACATGGGTAGGCAGACGGCGCACGCTCTGCACTGGGGTGTTAAGGCGGATGCGCTCGGCAAAGGGCTTGATCAGCGCCTTCACGTAGGTCCACGAGCCACCCGTGATGGTGAACCACTGGGGCCGGTCATCCACCGTGTTCATGCCGTGGTTCTCAAGGAATCGTGCCATGAACCGGGCCGGAAAGCGGCGCAGGTCGGACGCTGGCATGGACCAGATCGAGGCGGTGATCGGTCCAAGGTACAGTTCGACAAAGCGGTCCGAAAAGCCATGGCGGTCGAGGATCGCGCCCACGCTGACTTCGCTCTCCGCATCGAGCAGGTCCTTGGTCAGTTTATTGAAGCGCAAGATATCCCACCACAGGCGATGGAATGAAGGCGAGAGCAGATTTCGGCGCTGGGCGAATAGGCCATTGATGCTCGATCCCAGATACTCGATACCGCTGCGTTCGCAGCGCACGGCAAAGGACATCTCGGTGGGTTGGGCGGCGACCCCCAATCGATCGATGAGCGTGCAGAAGGTCGGATAGGTGCGGCGGTTGAAGACGATGAAGCCGGTGTCCACCGCGTATGCGTGGCCCTCACGGGCCACCGGCACGGTGCGGGTGTGGCCACCCACATGATCGCTGGCTTCAAAGATGGTCAGGTCGTGGGCCGGATGCAGCAGATGGGCTGCGGCCAAGCCGCTGATTCCAGAGCCGATGATCGCGATGCGCATGGTCAGGTCCTCCTCAGCAGGCCTTTGGCATAGGCCGCAAGTTCGGCCATGCCGCCCACCGCCACCAGGTTCCGTCCCCCGGCCCCCAGGCCGGCGGCCCGCAGTTCGGACAGGCGGCGTCCGCCCACCACCAGCGGCACCGGCGCGATGCGTTCCGCCAGGCGGCGCAGTTCCTTGACCATCGGCCCGGCCTCGCCCTCGCCGGTGACCGAGCGCCACACCAGTGCCGGCTGGCAGCGTGCGATCGCCGCTTCAAGAGCTGGTGTCGGAGCATCGGCCCCAAGATCCACCGTGCGCATGCCAGACTCGGCCAGGGCCGCCGCCGCCAGGGCGCTGGGCAGTGTGTACGGGTCCCCACCTGGGGCCCCCCCCACCGCCACCGGGGCATCGTCGGATGGCTCCGGCAGCAGTCCGCGCAGGGCCTCGATCGCCTGGACCGCCAGCACCGTGGCGTGGTGTTCCCTGGCGATGCCGTCCTCACCGGCCAACCACAACATACCGAGATGCTCAAAGGCCAGACGCAGCGGACCATCCGCGAGCTGTGCAATCGGCGTGCCGCCAAGGTAGGCGGCAAGCAATCGGGCGCGCACGGTTGGCCCATCGCCATCGCTCAGCCCCTGGCGCACCACCACATCCAGGTCACCGAGTCGGCTGGAGGACGGAGAGGGAAGGCCAAGGGCGGTAGGGTCGCGCAGGCGCAGGCCCTGCTCACGGGCAAAGCGCACCACTTCACTGACCGGGATGCGGCGGTGACCGCCAGCGGTGCGTTCGACCGCAAGGCGACCTTCATCCACCCAGCGCTTGAGCGAAGACTCGCTCGCGCCGAGGGCAACAGCGGCGTCTTTGGGACTGACATGGGGCCTGGACATGGATGAACGAATAACCGTTTGACCGTTTTAGTCAATGAGAAAAATTAATAATAATTCTAGCGATATGAAATTAACCATGTATGATTATGAATGTTTTGGCTGTTTCCGTTGCGCGAGGATCGCCTAATCCGGATTTGACCAGCACCCCTATGGGCCCATCATGCCGCGCGTGGACATCCCCAGTACCATCGGTCGCTATACCATCCGCGAGCCCATCGGCCGTGGCGGCATGGGCGCAGTCTACCGGGCCTGGGACCCCCAACTCGAACGCGAGGTCGCGCTCAAGGTCATCCTTCCCCACCAGGCCTGGTCTGATCGCAATCGCACGCGTTTTGCGATCGAGGCCCGGGCCTTGGCTCAACTCGCCGAACCGCATGTGGTACGGGTGTTTGATGTCGAGCTCACCGGCAACCTGCCCTACTTGGTCATGGAGTACGTTCCCGGGCGCAATCTGCGCCAAGTGATCGACCACGACGGACCGCAACCGCTGCCCCGGCTGGTCGATTGCGCCTGCCAGGCCCTCGCGGGCCTTGCCGCCGCCCACGCCGCAGGGGTCATCCACCGTGACATTAAACCCGGGAACATCCTGCTCGCCGCCGATGGCACCTATCGTCTGGTGGATTTCGGCCTCGCTCACCGCCAGAGCGGCACCGAGGAGCTTACGCGCAGCGGCGAACTGCTCGGCACGCTGCGCTACCTTCCCCCCGAGGTCATCAACGGCAACGAACCGACACCCAGCGGCGACGTCTATGCTCTGGGCCTGACCCTGTGGGAGCTGGCCACCGGCCGCCACCCGGTTGGTGGCGAACACATCGACGTGATGACCGCACTGCGTCTGATCAGCACCCCGGTGCCTCCGCTTGCCAGCATGCTGCCGGGCATGCCCGGCGATCTGGAACGGTGGTTCAACCAAGTTTTGGCCCACGACCCGAGCCAGCGTTTCACTGATGCCGCCACTGCCCTGACCGCCCTGCGACTGGTGGCTCCGGCTCCAACCCTGCCCATGCCGGCCGCCGTTTCCCGGTCCACCGATGCGACGCCCACGATCATCGCCAGCATCCCGGGATCCTCCGCCACCGGTTCCACCATCGTGTCCGGGACCCACCGGCCCGACCTGACGACGCCTCCTCCCGCGCCAGCTGCGCGCCGCCTGCGCGCCGGATTTTTTCTCAAGCTGGTGCTCGCCATCTGGGTCGTGTCGAGCCTCGCCACGCTGGTGGCGGCAGTGGCGATCTCGCACCGCGCCATCGCGGACCAGACCGAACAGATGAGGATCCAGCTTTCGGGCCTGGCCTCCGACGCGACGATGATGGTGGACGCCGAGGCCCATGCTCGACTGGCTGCGCTGGGCGATCGCGCTGCAGAGGATCCTGCGTTTGCAGAAACGCTCGCCGCCCTCAGCCGCTTCCACTCCCACCATCCTGAAATGCGTTTCGTGTACAGCATGGCCATGCTGCCCGAGACCCCGATCACTGGCGTGGTCGCTTTTGTCTGCGATCCCTCGAAGGCCGAAGACCGCAACGGCAACGGGGTGATCGACCCTGATGAGGAAGCCTCCGGACCAGGCGACCGCTACGACGCCAAGCAGAGCCCGGCCCTGGTCCTTGGCTTTAACGGACCGGTGGCGGAACAGGCCCCATACACCGACAAATGGGGCTCGTGGCTGTCGGGCTACGCCCCCATTCGCACGGCTGATGGCCGGGTCACCGGCATCATCGGGGTCGACCTGCCGGTTGGTCACCTCGACCGCTTGCGCCGGGACTTCCTCATCCAATCGGTGATCCTGCTGCTCTCGACCCTGGTGGCCTTCGGCGCCGCCGGCTGGCTGGTGGCCAACCGCATGCGCCGGCCGGTGGCCGCGCTGCAACGAGGAATGGATGCCGTGGCCGCTGGTGACCTGAGCGCCCGGGTCGAATTGCACACCGGGGACGAGTTCGAGGACCTTGCCACCAGCTTCGAGCATATGCGCCGTCAGCTCGATGAGGCCCAGGCGGTGCGCGGCGCCTTCGAAGCCTTCGTCGCCCGCACGCTCAGCGCCCGCCTGGGCACTCCCGCAGCCGTCAGCGGCCACCGCGTCACCCTCTATCTCGACATCGAGCGCCTGCGCGCCCCGCAGATCAGCAGCGTGATGCCGCGACTGCTTGCCTCCGTCTTCGACCACGGCGGGGTGGTGGAACGCACCGTGGCCGAGGGCTTCATCGCCACCTTTCCCAAGGCCCACGAGGCCGACTGCCCTGAGGAACGCGCCATCCGTGGTGGCCTGTCCATGCTCGCTGGCGAACACGGCCTGGGCCTGCGCATCGGGATCGACGTTGGCATAGAACGCAGCGAGCAGCGCGCCATCGATCTGGCCAAAGCCAACGAGCGTCTTGGCACCGACCTGATGGTCTCAGCCGCCGCCTTCGCCCCAGCGCGCAGCGGCTTTTTCGCCGACCGCTGCGACCTCGGTCCGGCGCTTGGCGAGGGCTACGCGATCAAAGGCGCGGTCTCGGCTCGATAAATCCCAAATGGCGCGCTGCGCGCGATTCAGCGCTTGTTGGCCTTCTTGAGCTTGGCCTTTTTCTTGCGCTCTTGGCGGTACTTCTTGAGCGCGTCCTGATCCTCTTTCTTGGCGAACAGCTTGTCGGGGCTGGGCATGAAGCTGTGGGGATTGGCGAGCTGTTCCGGGGTCAGCTCGGGATTATCCGGCAGGCGGCCGGCCATTTCCTTGATGTCGCCGAACTTGCCCATCATCTTCTTCATCGCGGTGAAATGCTTGAGCAGCTCCTGCACCTGGTTGGTGGTGCAGCCGGAGCCCATGGCGATGCGGCGACGGCGGCTCATGTCGATCAGTTCCGGGCGGCCGCGCTCGTGCTTGGTCATCGAGCCGATCATGACCTGGTAGCGCTTGAAGATCGACTCGTCGATATTGAGCCCGGCGAACTTGTTGCCGATGCCGGGGATCAGGCCGAGGATGTCCTTGATCGAGCCCATCTTCTGGATGGCGGCGAGCTGACCCTGGAAGTCCTGCAGGTCGAATTTGTTCTTGAGGATGCGCTCCTCGATCTTTTTTGCCTCCTTCTCATCCACTGCCGATTGGGCTTTTTCCACG
>JBILDK010000147.1:0-6693 GCA_044352625.1 Planctomycetota bacterium | reverse complement strand
TCAGGGTGGCGCTCGCCTTTCCGCATGGGGTCCCGTTCCTGGAACGGCTCCTGCTTGGTGTCGCCCGGCATGCTCGCGCCGCCGGCTGGACCTTCGTGCGCATGCCCAGTTCCTTTGATCATTTCCCGCTGGATTGGATGAAGGAATGGACCGGCGACGGCGCCTTGGTGGCCGCGATTCAGCCACGCAACCTGGAGACCCTGCGCCGCTTGGACCTCCCTCTGGTGAATCTGGTGGTTGGCTCGGATGATGACGGATTGCCCGCCGTCTCCATCGACCATCGTGCCGTCGGTGCCCTCGCCGCGCGTCATCTGCGTTCGCGCGCATTCACCAGCCTGGCCTATTTTGGTACCAAGAATCTGCACTTCAGCCAGCTTCGAAAGGCCGGCTTCGTTGCCACCCTTAGTGAAGAGGGCGTAACTCCTCAGGTGCTGGAGGTCGATGCGCCCTCTGCAAAAACCTGGCTGATGCATCAGCGACGGCTGGAACGTTGGTTGGCCGCCCTGCCCCCGCGTACCGCGATTTTCGCCTGCAACGATGATCATGCCATGGAGCTACTGGCTGCCTGTCTCCGCTTGGAGCTCGCGGTGCCTGAACGCTTGGCGGTGCTGGGTGTGGACGATAACCCGGTGCTATGCGAATTCGCACAACCCCAGCTGTCGAGCATCAGACGCGATGATGAGCGGGCGGGCCTGCTGGCGGCGACTCTGCTGCAACGTCTGATGGAGGCCCGCAGGCGAGGCCTGCCGGCTCCGGTCGACCGCTTGCATCCCACTGTCCCGCCCTTGGGCGTCTGCGAGCGACGGAGTACGGCCATCTACGCCTGCCGCCACCCCCTGGTTGATGAAATGGTGCGGCGCATCGTGGCCGATAGCGCTCAACCGTTCACCATCGACGACCTGACCCGCGATCTGCCCCTAGCGAGACGGCGGCTGGAATGCCTGTTCCGAGATGAACTGGGCGTGTCGATCTACCAGTTCGCCCTGCGCTATCGCGTCGACCGGGCTCGCGAACTCATCGCTCGCAGCGATGGACGCAGTTCGCTGACGACCATTGCTGAGCGCTGTGGATTCACCTCGCAGCGCCACCTCCGTCTGGCGCTGCGGCGCATGTCCATCACTGACGTAGCAACGGTCGCAGACACAGCCAGCCGATGAGGTAGGTGGTGCCTGCTACGAGCAGGATCGGCCCGAAGCCGATGCCATTGGTAAGGACTTCGCCCACCACCTGCTGGGCGATGACCGAGGCCATTCCTCCGGCGAATACGCCCAGGCTGGTCACCATCGCCACTGAATGCTGGGGGACGTGGTCGCCGGCCAGTGAGAAGATATTGGCCGACCAGCCCTGGTGGGCGGCTGCTGCGAGACCAATGAGCAGGCTGGCGTACCAGTGGTTGGTCATGTGCGGCACCAGCATCACTGGTACAACGCAGGCTCCGCAGACCAGTAGTGCAGTAAGCCGGGCGCGGGCCACCGCCCAGCCGCGACCGATCAGCATGGAGGAGAGCCAACCGCCAGCAATGCTGCCGAAGCAACCGAGGGCGTAGACCAGCGAGACGTCCCAGAGGATGGCCTCGCGTGACAGCGAGAATTTGGTGGCAAGGAGCTTGGGCAGCCAGAACAGCCAGAACCACCAGATCGGGGCCGAACAGGCGAAACCGATGAGGATCGCCCAGGTCGAGCGCAGGCGGAGTAGAGCCAGCCACCCCATGGGCGGTTGGCTGTCCTGTTCCATGGGCGGATCCTGGGTGATCCAGGCCCGCTCGCTCTCGCCCAGATGCCGCGACTTCTCGGGATCGCTGTACAGCAGCCACCACAGGATCATCCATAGGAAACCAGCAACGCCGAGAACCACGAAGGGCAGCTTCCATCCGCCCAGGCTGGCCAGACCCAATACCACCATCGGTGCCAGCAGCGAACCGACGTTGGCGCCGGAATTGAAGATTCCGGTGGCCAGAGCCCGTTCGCGGCGCGGGAACCACTGGGAGGTCGCCTTGATCGCGGCCGGGAAGTTGCCCGCCTCGCCAAGACCGAGACCGAAGCGGGCGACCAGGAAACCGACCCAGGTGGTGGCCAGGGCATGTGCAGCGATGGCCAGGCTCCACACCCCGACGCTGAGCCCATAGCCGACCTTGGTGCCCAGGCGGGCGAGCAGCGGGCCGATCGCCACCAAGCCGATCATGTAAGCAATCTGGAAACCGTTGACGATGAAAGCATAGGTGCGGTCATTCCAGCCGAACTGCTTCTCCAACTCGGGTGCCAGCAACCCAAGCACCTGCCGATCCATGTAATTGATTGCGGTGGCCAGGAACAGCAGGCCGCAGATGATCCAGCGCAGGCGGCCGCGGCGGGTGGTGGGTGCAAGATCCATGTTTAGGTCACTCCGATCGTCTGCATGGCGGCGCGCATGTAGCCGCAGGCGAAGGCCATCCCGGCATGCCAGGGTGCGGCGCAGGACATCCCCGGCGCATGGTCGGGGATGAGCACGCCGCGGTAGCCGTTGTCCTTGAGGATGCGCAGCACCTTCAGCATGTCGATGTCGCCCTCGTCGATGAAGGTCTCCTGGTATGTCGGCACCTTGCCGCGCACGTTGCGGAAGTGGATGTAGCCGACCCGTTGCTGCCGGCTGTAGGTGTCCACCGTCTGGTAGATGTCGCCTTCGCTCATTTCGGCCAGGGTGCCGAGGCAGAATTCGAGCTGGTTGCGCGGGCTGGGCTGCAGGTCGATCAGGCGCTGATACAGCCGCGGCTGATGGACCAGCCGCGGCTGACCACGCACCGTGGGCATGGGCGGATCGTCGGGGTGGGCGGCGAGGGTGACACCGGCCTCTTCCGCGACTGGAATCAGGGCGGCGAGGAAATCCGCCAGCCGGCTCCACAACTGGTCATGGGTGATGGGGGGCAGGGTTCCCGGTTTGGCGTGCTCATCATAGACCATGTTCCAGACCATGCCCTGGGGGATGGGCGTGTCGTAGGCACCCTCCATCGCCACCACCTCGGCGTTGCCGCGGCCGCAGGCCTTCTTCACCCGCCCGGCGACGCCGGCGATGGAAAAGTTGTAGCCGAACATCGGGATGCCGGCGGCACCGACGTTGCGGATGATGGTGCCCAGGTTCTTGAGCTGGGCCTGCTTCTTCGGCCCATCGAGCAGCACATCATGCCAATGGGCAGGATCGAAGTTCTCGATCGCCGCCAGCACCAGGCCGTGTGATTCGATCTGCTTGCGGATCGCGGTCAGCTCCTCGACTGTCCACAGGTGGTCGGGATCGCCCGCCAAGCCCCAGCCGCGGTCGTCCCCGACCGGCTGGTCGTTGGCCGGATTGGCGCGGGCAGAGCGGAAGTAATCGACCATGTGGACGACAATGTGGGTCGCGCCGCATTGGCGGGCGAAGTCCAGGTGCGCGCGGTCGAGCTGGTGGCGGTAGATGCCGAATCCGAGGTGCATGGGGATTCCTTACAGGATGCCGTATTTGGCGAAGGCGTCAGCCGAGAGCATGCCGTTCTCGATCTCGCGACGGACCACTTTTTCGCCCCGTGCCTTCTCCAGCGCAGCGGTGATGACCGGCTCGACCAGATCGCGGGGGATGACCACCACTCCGTCGAGATCGCCGAAGATCACGTCGCCGGGTTCGACCACCGTGCCCTCGATCTCGATGCGGCAGCGGAAGTCAGCCACTTGCATGCGTGGGCCAGAATCCTGGGCCCAGGTGCCGCGACTGAACACCGGCCAGTTCTGCTCCAGCACCTTGGGGGTGTCGCGGTGCCAGCCGTTGACCACCGCCCCCACCGCCCCACGGGTGCGGGCGGCAGCGGTCATGATCTCGCCCCAGTTGGCGCTTTGCATGGTGCCACCGGTGGCGATGTAGATCTCGCCCGGCTTGAGGTCGTCCAGCGCCTGGCACATCTTTCCGAACGGTTTCGTCTGATGACCGAAGACATCGATCTGCAACACCGGCATGGCGCGCCCGGCGAGTTGCATCGTTGGCAACAACGGGCGCACTGCTGGGGGCAGGAACTGGTGGAAGCAACCGTGATTGTCGAGGATGTCGCCCACCACCGGGGTGTAGAGCGTCCGCCGCATGAGGGCGAAAAGGCTAGCGTCATCGGTCCATTCGGGCATGGGGATATCCTTAGAAACCGATGGAGGCACCGCCATCGACCGGCAGCACGACGCCGGTGACGAAGGAGCCTGCGGGGGAAGCGAGGTAGACCGCGGCGGCGCCGATGTCGCTGGCGGCACCGAACCGGGCGAGCGGCGTGCGGCCGAGTATCTTGCGCTTGCGCTCGGGATCGCTGTCGACCGCCTTGCGCATCATGTCGCTGTCAATCCAGCCGGGGGCGATGGCGTTGACGCGGATGCCCTGGGCGCCGAGTTCAGTGGCCATGGTGCGGGTCATGCCCACCAGGGCGCACTTGGCGGCACTGTAGGCAGTCACCAGCGGAATGCCGAATAGCGAGGCCATCGAGGCGATGTTGATCACCACTCCCTCGCCGCGGGCGGTCATATCACCCAGGCAGGCCCGGGTCAGGGCGTGGGCGCCCAGGACATGGGTGGACAAGACGCGCAAGAACTCTTCCTCGGTTATGTCCTGCACGCGCTTCTTGAGGTGGATACCGGCGTTGTTGACCAAGATGTCGATATGGCCGTGACGGCGCAGAACCTCGGCCACCAGGGCCGGAGCCTCGGCGGTGCGGTCCACATCGTGGACCACGACATCGGCGCGTGGACCAATGCTGGCCGCTGCCTGCTGCAGCACCTCAGGACGGCGGCCGGCGATGACCACCGTGGCCCCGGCCTGGGCCATGGCGGTGGCAATGCCCAATCCGAGACCAGTGCCGCCGCCGGTGATGAGGGCAACGCGATGATCGAGTTGAAAAGGTGAGGTCATGTGTCGCTCGTACGGACAGGGGTTTGATAATGCGGTGAAGGCGGGGCGAACGCCACTATTCTGGACCGATCAGGCGACAGTCGCTGAAAAACACAGGTCTCGAGAATCCGTTCGCACCGGGCCTGAGCGGCTCGTGGTGACGGGTTCAGAAGACGGCATGACCACATCCTAGCGATCGACCTCATCTGAGCAGGTTGGAAATCGCGCAGTGAACGACATAATCGCGTTGCTGGCTCTGGTTACGGCTGCTTCGACTTTGTGGCCTCCTCCGCCTTTTTTGCCTCCTCCGCTTCCTTGGCCTCCTGTTCTATCTGATCGCCGCGTTACCTGTTGCGAGGATGTTCCATCAGCTTACTGGGTGTTCGCTCATGCGTCATGATCATTTCACCACACGAACGGCCGCGGCTTGTTTCCTTCGTCACGGTCCGGTCGTGACCCCTGTTCTGACACGGGCATACATGGTGCACGCGGGGGGAATCGAACCCACCGTTACCAGGTTGAAAGCCTGGGGTCCTGGCCGTTGGACGATAGCTCCCAGGTGAATGGTCTGAATGGGCGGCTTCGAACCGCCGGCCTCATGGTCCCAAACCATGCGCTCTGCCAGGCTGAGTTACATTCAGGTGAAGCGTTGAAACGATGGTGGGAAAGGCAGGAGTCGAACCTGCACGGCCGTGAAGCGTCGCGTTTACAGCGCGGGGGGCCCGCCAGTGCCCAGCTGTCCCAGATGGTGCGCACCGAAGGAGTCGAACCTTCAGCCCCCCGCGTATCAGGCGGATGCTCGACCAACCGAGCTGCATGCGCAGATGCGGCATCGCTGTTGGTGGCGATGCCCGTGAATTGCACGGAATATGGCGTTGTCAAAGGGCCGAAAATGGAGCGAGCCCCTGGGGAGGTCCCCAGAGGCTCGCAGGTGAGAGCGGTGTTGATGGCCGCGTCGTCAGATCCTGGATCGCCCATGAGGCACCGTCGGAAATTCCGGGTGCTGATAATGGGGGTGATGAATCGCGACGCAGGTCATGCCCGCGACTATATGGGACGAGTATCGATTGTCAACAAGCTGGTCAATGATAGCCTGCAGCCATGCCGTCCAACGCTCCCAGCCTGTCCCTGGCCTTGAGCTGGTTGATGAAGGACAACGGGTTGTCTGAACCGGAGTTGGCGTTGCTGGCCGGGGTCTCGCCAGGCGCCGTGGCCGCCTTCCTGCACAAGCCCCACGCGGCGACGATGACCTGGTTGACCCTGCTCAGCGCCCTGCGCTGCCAGGTCGAGGTCAAAGCCCCGAAGCGCTTCCTGGCCGTGGCCATGCCGATCATCCGGGCCCGTCGGCGCACGCATGAGCGGGCCCAATGGGAAACCAGGCGTCTGGCCGCCTTTCGCGCCCAGATCCAGCACCAGCGGCCGGACCTGAGCCCGGACGCCGTCCTGGAAACAGCACGCGGCTATGTCGCCGCCTCCGCCGATCGCCTGGCCGGCGACCTGGCCGCCGCCAGCGAGCGGATCCAGGCCGCCCGGGTCGACGCCCGGGTCACTGGCCCGCGCGCCGGCCTACAGGCCGTGGCCGCTGCGACCCAGGTGAACGCCGAGGATCTCGCCCTGCTTGCAGGCCTGTCCCTGAGCGCCGCGCAGTCCGCCCTCACGGATGCCCAGGATGGCCGGCTTAGCACGCCGCACCGCCTGTTCTCTGCCATCGCCGTGCGGATTGTCCTCCACCCGGCCGGCGGCGGGAGCGTGGACATCGATCTCTGTGCCCCTGGCATCTGGCGACCTGAGCCGCCGCGGCCCGGCGTCAGCAGCCTGACCCACGAG
>JBILDK010000146.1:0-6782 GCA_044352625.1 Planctomycetota bacterium | reverse complement strand
AAGACCACCAACGAAGTCGAGCCCTTCAAGTTCCGCCCGAACCCCTACGAGTTCTACCTCTACTACGACTGCTGAAGTCGGTCGAGGTTGCTGGAAAGCACACAGAACCCTGGTGAAAGCCAGGGTTCTGTGTTTGTGCCTGTCTGGTGCAGATGCGGTAGTCTGCCAAAAAAAACCTCCAGCCAAATTGGCCGGAGGGAGGGACCCCTGAATAAGAAGGGGAAATCGAAAACTTGAGGTGGATTATTTGACCCAGGCAGCGGTCGAAGAGCCGCCTCCAACGAGAATGCTACTACCTACGGCAACGATGTCGGTTGTAGCGTTATTATCGTAGATGTTGTCAGTGCCGGCATCCTTGTTGATTGCGGTAACGGTGCCAGCAGCGCCACCTTGGGTCCAGGTACCGGTTCCAGTCACTGATGCCGTAGTGGGTGCCTGGATGTTCCCGACATGGGCATCACCAAAGGAGGCCATAACGGTCTTCTTATGTGGCGTGAGGTTTACTTGCGTAGCGCTTAAGACTGGACGATCGGCAATTAGAACGCGCGACGAACCGCTGTTTGACGGGGCCGCCCAGTCGTATGCATAGGCAAAACCACCGGCCCTACTGGCAGTAGATGCGATAGTGTCGTTCCAATTGGGGTCGACAGCAATGCCAACGGTATCCGAACCGAGACCGACCGCGGCAGCCGCAACAGGGCCTGAAGCGGAGTTTGAAGGACATTTAACGATTTTTTGGGTCATATCACCACCCGTGAAGGAGGCGAGGAATTCTAGTGACGCTGTGGTCGTGTACTGAGCCGTAGCAGCGGCAGGTGCAGTGTTGTTATAATCACCACTGGTGCTGGTATTGTACAGTACCGGCCAGACACCGTCATTATCATTCTGATACACGGCACCAGCCGTGACAATCTGCCGCAGATTATTTCCACAATTTGTCTTGCGCGCGCTTTCGCGCACCATGTTGATCGCGGGCAGGAGCATGCCGGCGAGGATGGCGATGATCGAGATCACCACGAGCAGCTCGATGAGCGTAAAGCCCTGGCTGCGGGTTGAGGGGTTGGTCATGGAAAACCTCCTGTGGGTACAGGGTGGATGGGATGAGCCCGGATAGACTACAGTCGGGGAATGGAAGTCCGACCGCCCATCGATTAGACCGTTGCAAGGGTAGCGGGCAATATGGTGACCGATTCGATCGCTGCCGTGTATGACACGATTACGCGGGTAAGGGTTCACGGATGCGGTTTCCCAGGGCGTTGCCCTGGGCTATCATGGAACGGGCCTTTGGCCCTGCGCACCAGGCTCTGAACTTTACGCCACAGCGCTTGGCCCTGCGCACCAGGTAGCAACCGTGCGCCACGGCGGACTCAGAAAATGCTCAGCTGCTGGCCCTTGGTGGCGGCGAAATCGACGTTGCGGGCATGCGGGGTGTAGATCGCATCCCAGCGTCGTTTCCATACGGCCTCGGCGAAGGCGGTGAGGTTGGTGCAGTCCGCTTTGCAGTAGGTGGTGAGGCGGCGGTAGGCCTCGGGGTCGCCGGCCTTCCACTTCCCCCAGAGCTGGATCGCTTCGACGCCGCGCACGTCCTTGATGTCGTCACTGCGCACGATGCCCACGGCCTTTTCCATGTCCTTGAGGCCGCCTTGCAGGCCGCTGGCCCGGGCTGGGTACATCAGGTCGAGGTGCGGCAGGTCGAAGCGGAAGGCTTGGTCGCGAAAGTGACGCTCGATGAAGGGCAGGTCAAACTTGTGGCCATTGAAGGTGACGAGGAGCCGGTAGGGCTTGATCGCGTCGCGGAAGCGATCGAGGGGTTCGTCGCCGGGCAGGGGCTTGCCTGCCACGAACACCCGCGCACGGGCGCCGTCGGCCAGGCCGATGACCGTGATCTGGTCATAGCCCGGGGTCAGGCCGGTGGTTTCGATATCGACCAGGGCGATCAGCGCGGGATCCGCAAACCCCTTCCACAGGCGCCAGGATTCTTCGAGCGGCCAATTGGCCTTGAACCACGCGGCATCGCCTTTGAGCCGTGCGGCGTCGCACAGACCGATGGCTTCAATCAGTTTGCTGGCGCGCCCGGCGCCCAGGGTCGCGGCGACCTCGTCCTGGTGGTCGCGGGCGAGTTGCCAGGAGGTGATGCCGCGGGCCCACAGGGCGCGTTCCTGTTCAGGAGTCAGGCCCTTGGCGAAGACGAAGGAAGAGGTCAGCACAGGTGGATCAGGTCAAGGTGGTGGCGGCGGCCAGGACCTCGGCCACGTGGCCGGTGACCTTGACCTTGCGCCATTCACGCACGATGGCGCCTTTGGCATCCACCAGGAAGGTGGAGCGTTCGATGCCCATGTAGGTGCGTCCATACATGCTCTTTTCGACCCACACCCCCAGGGCCTCGGCCAAGGCGTGTTCTTCGTCGGCCAACAGCACGAAGTTCAACGCCTGCTTGGTGATGAAGTTGTGGTGGCTTTTGATGCTGTCGGGACTGATCCCGAGCACGTTCAGGCCGGCCTTGGCGAGCTGCGGCGCAGCGTCACGGAAATCGCAGGACTCGGTGGTGCAGCCGGGGGTGCTGTCCTTGGGATAGAAGTAGAGCACCCAGGCCTTGCCAGCGAGGCTCTTGGGGGTCCAGGTGGCGCCATCGGTGCCGGGAAGGGAAAAGGCGGGGAGCTTGGGCATGGACTAGCGATAATCGGACGGGGGGCCGGTGCAAGCCGGCCAGGCCGGTGGGCGCCCATCGGGCGGTTTTCTTGACCCAGCATCGGCCGCCTGGCACCAGCCCCCTGGCGGCACGTCGCCGCATGACTGGCGGCTGGGACGCCCATACTCGCGTCCGAGCCATGCCCTTCCGCGCCACTCAGCGCTTCATCCGTAAGCAGCCCCATGGCCGGGTGCTCCTGTCTGCCCTGGTGGCGGCGGGGGTCCTGACCTGGTGGGCATTGCGTACCCAGCCGCCGTCGCAACTGGTGGGCCAGGCCCGCGTCGGTGGCGGCGCCTCGTTGCAGGCGGTCCGCGCCGAGGGCCATCCGCAGCGCGCCTGGACCATCGACCTGCGCCTCGACGGATCCCTGCCCGCGCCGGGGCCGCGCTGGGTGCTGCACGAGGGCAAGGTGCGCAACCAGGGCTATGAGCTGCATTGGCGGCCCGAGGAACGTGTGCTGTTGCTCTATCGTACGCCGCGCACGTTTTTGCTGGGGGCGCACGTGCTGGAGGCAACCCCGGCGGCGGTGCGCCTGGTGCGCCAGGGCGGCCGCTTCGAGGTCTTGGTCGACGGACGCAGCGTGATGATCAGCTTTGATCCGGTGGGCGTGGCCGAGCCCGAGGGTCTGATCCCGGCGTGGTCGTGCTGGACTGACAGCAGTCTGGGGGATGCCACCATCACCGTGCAGCAGCGCGGCCGCGAGACCGCCTTTGGCGCCGATGTCGCCACTATCGCCGGGCCCAACCCTGCGCTCGCCGCGGCCCTCGCCCAGGACGAGCGCGATGATCGACCGTTGCTGGCGGTGCGTCAGGCCATGGCGCAGGTCGAGAGCGGCCATAGCCAGCAGTCCATCATGGCGGCCCTCAGCCAGGCCCAGATCACCATCGATCCACTGAGCGTGCTCGATGCGCCGCGCCTCGGCACCCAAACCAGGACCCTTTCCGCCGCGCTGCGCCGGCAGCGCTACAGCCAAGCCAACCCCGAGCTTGGCCACCTGCGCCTGTGGCTGGCCCTGGCGCGCATCGATCTGGCCCTGCGCAGCGACGCGGGCGAGCGCACCGTGCGCCCGGCCTACCACAGCCAGGTCGAGGTGGTGGCCGCCGAGCTGGACGAACTGACCGCCATCGCCGCCGCCTCCGGCGCGCCGCCTCCGGAGCTGACCGGCGTGATCCTGGAACTACTGCCGGCGTTGTGTGCCCAGGCGGCCTTTCATCCTTCCTATCCGATGTCCCCCGAGCGGGTCCTTGCCCAGCGTCGGCCCTGGATCGCCCTGGCTGGCCAGGCCGCGGTTCTGGCCCAGCGCACCGGCGAGCACCGTCTGCCCGAGGACATCAGCCTGGCCCTGCGCCTGACTGGGCACCTGCTTGGCTGCCTGCATCGCGCCGACGGTCCGCTGACGACCCCGACCGAGGACTGGGCCGGGGCGCCCCAGCCGACCCCGGTGGAGGCCCCGGCCTGGTTGACCACCCGCTGGCGCGCGGCGGCAGGCAGCGATCCTCAGGCGGACCGTTACCCGGACCTGCCATTGGTGGCCGGTGACCCGGTGGCGGTGGCCATCGCCCGACTCGAACCCGCCTGCGGGATCCTGCCCCCGCTCGCGGTCCTCGGTCGGGCCAAGATCCTGGGCAAGCTGATCGAAGTCGCCAAAGAACTTGGTGGACCGCTGTTCGATGTCCGACTGGAGGAGCTGAAGACGGCATGCGAGACGATCCCTGGTCGCGAGGGGCTGCTCGCCCGGGCCATCACCGCCTTGCATCTGGCCGAGATGCTGAAGCAAGACGCCAAACGCGGGCAGGTGCTCAGCGACGGCTGGCTGCGTTGGGCCCACCAGGGGCTGCTGCCCCTGATGCGCACCGATCCCCTGGCTTACGCCCTGGAGGATCTGCTGCAGGCTCGTCATCCCGAACTCGCGGCCAATGCCGCGGTCGATGCGCTGCAATACGGCAAGAAGTCCGACGCACTCAAGCGGCGCCTGGCGGTGTTCACCCCGCTGCTCGCCGGCGACCGCGACGCCCCCGCCTTTATCTGGATCGGCGGAGTGGCTCCGGCCGAGGCCCTGATTGGCGCCCTCGCCGCCCAGGAAACCGCCCATTTGCGCGATCCCACGGGCGCCACGCCCGGCGCGGACTGGGCCTTGCTGCGCCGCCTGCCCTGCCTGACACTGCCCGGCGAACTGCTCATCCCCGCCGCCGCCCATTCGCCGGGCGCGCCTGGCGGGGCGGAATCCGGTGGCCCGTTGCCGCCCTGAAGGTCCCACCGTGCGTCCCGTCGTTGCGATTGTTGGTCGGCCCAATGTGGGCAAGAGCTCGCTGTTCAACCGGCTAGTGGGGGAACCCATCGCCATCGTCGATCCCACGCCGGGGGTGACCCGCGACCGCCTGCTGCACGAGGTGCGCCGCGACAACCTGCGCTTCGATCTGATCGACACCGGCGGCATCGGCATCGTCGACGAGGCCAAGCTGGAGGCCGACGTGTACCGCCAGGTGCGCCTCGCCATCGGCACCGCCGACCGCATCATCTTCCTGGTGGACGGCCGCGACGGCCTGCTGCCCCTCGACCGCGAGATCGCGCAGACCCTGCGCCCGCTGGGCGACAAGGTGGTGGTGGCGGTCAACAAGATCGACCACGAGAACCTCGACGCCGAGGTCCACCAGTTCGCCTCCCTCGGCTGCGGTGAGCCGCACCCGATCAGCGCCGCCCAGGCCCACGGCCTCGTCGACCTGCTCGCCGTCCTCGCCGACGGCCTGCCGGCGATGCGCGACGACCATGTGCCCGAACCCGAGGGCGACGGCCGCATCCGCCTGTGCCTGGCGGGCCGGCGCAATGTCGGCAAGAGCAGCCTGACCAACGCCCTGTGCGGCGAGGAGCGGGTCATCGTCGCCGACCTGCCCGGCACCACCCGCGACGCCATCGATGTGCCCATCGACCACGCCCGCGGCCGCTTCACCTTGATCGATACCGCCGGACTGCGCAAAAAAGGCCAGATTGACGAGGATATCGAATTCTATGCCGCGTGCCGCACCGAACGCGCCATCCGCCGCGCCGATGTGATCCTGCTCATCCTCGATGCCGGCGACGACCTGAGCATGGTCGACAAGAAGATCGCGCATTTCTGCGAGTCCGAGGGCAAGCCCACGGTGGTGGTGATCAACAAGTGGGACATCGCGGAAAAGGCCGGGGCCAAGCGCGCCGAATACGTCGAGTGGCTGCGCGACCGCCTGCCCGGATTGAAGTACGCCCCGGTGACCTTCACTTGTGCGCTCACCGGCTTCAACATCGAGGACATCCTCAAACTCGCGGTCGAGCTGCATGCCGAGAGCCAGGAGCGCGTCGCCACCGCCGAGCTCAACCGCCTGCTCGAACTCGCGGTTCAAAAGCGCCGCCCGCGCAAGGTCGGCATCGGCGGGACCAAGATCTACTACGCGACCCAGATCGAGCACACCCCACCGACCTTCATGTTCTTCGTCAATCGCGCCGATTGGCTGGAACCGGGCTATTCGCGCTACCTGGAAAACTTCCTGCGCGACCACCTGCCCTTCCGCCGCATCCCCTTGCGCCTGTTGTTCAAGACCCGCGAAAGCGCGCAGAATGAGGATCAGGGCGAGCATCAGGCGATCCACGCCAAGCATCGCGCCAACCGCAATGTCGGGCTGATCCTGCCCACCAAGGCGAAGCGGAAGCCGCGCAGTTGATCGCGGTGGTTGGTGGTTGGTGGTTGGTGGTTGGTGAACAGCCCGCTGGCGCGGTTGGTGTCAGATGATCCGTGGTGCGAGGCGGGCCGCGACAGCGCCCAACCACTACCCGGCGCCCCAACCGCAATGTCGGATTGATCCTGCACACCAAGGCGAAGCGGAAGCCGCGCAGTTGATGGTGGGTGGTAGGTGGTGGTTGGTGGTTGGTGAACAGCCCGCTGGCGCGGTTGGTGTCAGATGATCCGTGGTGCGAGGCGGGCCGCGACAGCGCCCAACCACCAACCACCAACCACCAACCACCTTTATCTCCACGTCCCCTACTGCACCGCCAAGTGCCCGTACTGCGATTTCAATTCGGTGGCCGGGCGCGAGGACGAGTTCGCCCCGTATGTCGAGGCGCT
>JBILDK010000145.1:0-6791 GCA_044352625.1 Planctomycetota bacterium | reverse complement strand
CGCGCGGCCGAGACCGCCTCCTTCACCACGCGGGCGATGAGCCGGTTGTGCACCGCGGCGTCGGGACCGGTGGCGGGGGTGAACGGCCACTCCCGCGCGGGTTCGTGATCGAGCGCGAGCCGCCCGTTGCTCTCGCGCAGGCTGACGCCGTGGGCGCGAAACAGCGCCGGATCCAGCGCCGCCGGCAGGTTACGGCCGCCCTCGGCCAGCACCCACACATGCACGCCGCAGCGCGGACCGCTGCGCAGCAACGCCGCAAGGCGTTCGAGGCTGCGTTCGGTGAGGCCGGCGGGGGCGTCGCACACCACCGCCAGGCGCAGCGGTTCGCGCAGCCCTTCGGCTTCGCGGTTGTAGTCGGCCAGGGTGGCGAAGCGGCTGCCCAGGCGCTTTTGGATGATCAGCGCGCAGTGCGCCTCAAGATCAGCGAGGCCCTGCTCGATGGTGTCGGCTGCGCTGAGTACCGGGCCGCAGATCGCACCCTCGCGGCCGTGGGCAAGATCGAGAAACGGCGCCAGGCTCTCGCCCAGGCCCACCGGATCGATCAGGGTCAGGCGCAGCGCCCCGGGCGGGAACGCCACCAGCGCGCGCAGCAGCGCGGTGCGCAGGACGGCGAGACCGGCCGGACGCTGCGCCGCGCCGGTGCGGATGAGCAGCGCCGCCTGGCCGGGGAAGGCCAGCGCCACCGGCAGCGGCGGACGACCTGGGGCGGGTTCGGCCGTGCCCAGGGCGAGCAGCTCGGGATGGGCGGTGGCGGAGGGCGCCGCGTCCCACGCCGGCTGGGCAGTGGCCGAGGCGAGGGCCTCAAGACGCTCGACGACGGCCTGGGCTGCTGCATCGCGGGCGGCAGTGGCGGATTCGAGGCGGGCCTGCACGGCCGCAGCGTGGGCCGCTGCCGCCGCGTCGCGGGCGTCGGCGGCGGCGCGGGCAGCAGCACGTCTCCGGGCGGCAGAGAGGCTGGCCGACTGGGCGGCGGCGACGCGGGCGGCGGCGGCCTCGGCCTCGCCTCGGGCGGTGATGCGGTCAAGCAGTCGAGCCTCGCGGCCCTTGATGCGCGCCTGTTCGTCGCGCGCAGCGGCGGCGGCGGCTTCCTCGCTGCGGCGCTGGGCCTCGTCGCCGGCCAGGACTTGTTCCAGCCGGCGGTCGGACTGACCCAGGGGATCGAGCAGGTCACGGCCGTTTTTTGCCGCGCGGCCGAGGGCACGGCCGATGGCGGCGACGGTGGCGCGCTGGTCGGCGAGCAGCGGACCCAGGCGGCGGCGCTGGATCATGGTGAACAGCGGCGGCAGGCCCTGGGTGATCACCGCTGAGGCGATCACCCACACCTCGGCGTCGTGGATGTTCAGTAGCGGCAGCACGAACCAGGCAATGCCGTGGGGCACGAGCATGAACGCGTGGTTGCGCAGCCGACCATACCAGCGGCAGTCGCTGTACACCGAGCTGCGCCGTAGCGCGGCGAGGGCGGCCACAGCCTCCTCCACCGCCGGGACCAGCTCAACCACCGCGCGTTGCGGTTGGCTCGACACCGCCGGTTCGCTGGCGGCACCAGCGACACCGGTCACGTGGGCCTGGGCCGCGGTGGCGGTCAGGTCGCGGTCGAGCGCGGCAAGGCGATCGCGCAGTGCCGCCACGCGGCCCTGGAAGGTGGTGAATGTAGCACGGCGGCGGGCATCATCGGCGATGCTGCGCTGCAGCGCTGCGGGGTCGCTCGCCGGGATGCTGGCCGCAGCGTTCGCGGTGCGCTCGCGCAATGCACGGCGCAACCGAGCCGCGCTCTGGGTGATATGGGCGCTGCGCGCCTGGGTGCGGGCGGCGATGTCGGCCAACAACCCGGGCAGCGGATCCTCGACCTCGCCATCCTCGTCCCGGGCAGCTACCAGCGGTGGCATGGGCGGCACGGGGGCGGCCGCATCCGCCATGGCCTCGCCAGCCGCCGCTTCGGCAGCAAGCAATGCCGCGAGATGCTCGGCGGCGGCGGCCAGACCGGCCTCGGCCGGCTTCACGAACATTGCCGTACCGCCTCGCGCATGATGGCCTCCAGTTCACGCATGGTACGAACCGCATCCCGGGCGCGTTGCCGCAAGGAGTCCAGGTGGTCGTGGGCGAAGTCCTCCCGCGAGGCGTCACGCCACACCTCGCCGCTGGCGTGGTACGCGGCTTCGAGATCCGCCAGGGCCTTCTCGATCAGGCCGTCATCGCCGCCGATGCGCACGCTCATGCGCGCCTCCGTGGAGCGCACCCTGGAGCGCAGGCTTTAGCCTGCCTCGCCAAGCAGGCTAAAGCCTGCGCTCCCAGGTCGGCCCTCATGCGCTGCGTCCAGCGCGCAGGTAGTCCTCGATGGCGACGACCATGCCATCAAGCCGGGCCAGGGCGCGGGCGCCTTCGTCCGCCAGGCCGAAGCCGTGGCCGCGCAGCGTGGTGACCAGAGGCGCACTCAAACGCTCGACCTGGTCGAGCCAGCGACGCACAGCGTGGTAGCGTTCCTCGGCTTCGTCACGACGACGCTTGGCCTTGTCCATATCAAGCTTCTCATCGAGCGCGCTGGGCCGGCCGGGGCCCCGGCCCTGGGCGGCAAGCCGCACATCGGCCTCGGCCGAAAGCCAAGCGCGGCGCGCCTCCTGATATGCCTCCTCGCGGTTGGCCAGGGTTCGCTTCCAATGCGGCAGCTGTTCGTGACGCAGCCAATCCACCACGTGACCCACCTGCTGTGCAGACCCGTCGATGGCGGCGTTGGTGGTGAGGATGAAAGCCGCCACCCGGCCGCGCAGGTGGACCAGCACTGCGGGATCTCGCACATCAGCGGCGCTCAAGGTAGGTCCTTACTGCCGCTGCCTTGCGGGTCAGCACCGGCACCTCGCGCTCGGACTCGTCAAGGAAGCGCGACATCACCCGCACCATCTGCTCAAAGGACTGGGCGAAGCGCGCCTCCTCCTCGTCCTGCCAGGTCTCGCCCAGACGTTTGAACTGGCGGCTGACCGTCGCCAGCTCGGCGCGGCTTGTTTCATTGAATCGACGCAGCGCGGTGACGAAGCGTTCGAGCTCATCCGGATCGACGGCGGCGCGGGGCATGGGTGATAGGGATATGACGCCTGCCCGTCGTCGGCAAGGCGCAATCCGGCTTCGCCGCCGCGGGCTTGTCCGCCACCGCCTGACGCGCTACCTTCGGCCCCATGCGCCTGATACCCGCCCTTGTCCTGTCCGTCGCCGGCGCCCTCGCCCAGGCGGCCGATCCGGCCTTCGACCCGGCTACCGCCGAGGCGGTGCTGCGCATCAACGATGCGCGCTGGGTCGAGCGCGAGGCCACCCGTCTGGCGGCGGCGATGGGGCGCGATCCGGCGCCACTGCGCGCCGCGGTGGCCGGGGCGCTGTACCATGCGCGCTCGCTAGAGGGCATCGACACCGCGCGCCCGGCCCTGGTGGCGTGGCGCAGCGGCACCTCGCCGATGGTGGCGGTGATCCCGTTACGGGACCGTCGGCGCTTCCTGGATGACTTTGGCGTGATGCCCGCAGGCGAAGCGCCGTTGGTGCGCACCGGCGACCGCGACGGCACCACCGTGTGGTCGCAGAACCATGCCCAGGGCCTGCGCGAGTACCGCCTGCTCGTGGTCAACGACACCGCCTATCTCGGCCGCTCACTGGAGGACTGCCGGGCCTTGGCGGCCCGTCCGCTGGTTGGTGGGGCCGACCCGACGGTGGCGCTGACGGCGACCATGACCGGCGCCTTCCTGCAGGATGGCCCTGCCCTGATCGACTGGCCCGCGGCCCCGTGGGAGGTTCCGCGCCTGCTGTGGCTCGACACCGCTGGTCCGCTGGCGTCTGCCGCCACCGCGATCTCCGCCGGGACCAAACGCCTGAGCTGGGAATGCCGACCGATGGGCAATGACGGCGAGGTGCGTCTGACCGCCCGGATCGAGGCCCTGCCCGAGACGCCCTTCGCACAATGGCTGGCAGCGCAGCGCGATCATGCCAGTCGGCTGAGCACCCCGCTGCAAGGGGAGCGCACCGCGGCGATGCTGTGGGGCAGCCTGGTGTGGCAGGGCCAGGCCGAGGCCTACGCCCGCGACAGCACCCCGGCCATCCGTGCGGCCCTTGGCCCGGCTTGGATCCCGGCGGTGGCCGAGGCCTGGACCACCTGGTGGGCCTTGTGGGAACGCAGCAACGAAGCGGCCTGGGCCCTGGAGGTCACTGACCCCGGGCAGCGCACCATCATCACCGCCCTCGAACAACCGCGCAGTGCCGAGCATGCGGCGGCCTGGAACGTGGTGGCGGGAGCGGTCACCGGCATTCCCGGCAGCGGCGAGGGTCGGGCATTTCAGCGCAACGGCCGCCTCGCGACCACCGCATTTGAACAGGTCCTGCTCGCCTCTGACCGCCACCTTGTGGCGGTTGACGTTTTCGGCGGCCAAGCCGCCAGGCCGGTGGCCGAGGCGGTCTCCGGGCGCCTCGCCTTGACCACCACGCCCAGTGGTCAGAGCGGCATCCTCATGGGGTGGTGCGACGTGGCGCGGCTGGCCCGTCTGTCGCCGCATCTCGATGCCGAAATCGCCCTCGAACCGGCTCCGCTCACCCTCGCCGTCACCGCCCCGGGCCTCGACCAGCTGGAGGTGGTGATTGCGGCGCCGCTGCGCCGCGTGGCGACCGTGCTGGCGCGCAGTTCGCCGCCCACGCAACGCGTCCGGACGCGCTGAGCCGCCCCAACCAGACCCCCAGGAAGAGCGCCCCGCGCAGCACTGGCGCGATCGACGGACCTAGCTAGAAGGTTCCCCGTCCACCGCACTCAGGGGAATTCCCATGGCCAAGCACAAAGTCGCTCTCCTCACCGCTGGCGGCCTCGCGCCCTGCCTTTCTGCCGCCGTCGGCCTGCTCATCGAGCGCTACAACGAGATCGAGCCCGACATCGAAATCATCGGCTACCTCGGCGGCTACAAGGGCCTGCTCCAAGGCGTGTCGCTCAAGGCCGACGCCACGGTGCGTGCCAACGCCCACATCCTCACCCGGCACGGCGGCAGCCCGATCGGCAACAGCCGGGTCAAGCTCACCAACGTTGCCGACTGCGTGAAGCGCGGACTGGTGAAAGAGGGCGAAAACCCGCTCGAGGTAGCGGCCAAGCAACTCACCAAGGATGGCATCACCATCCTCCACACCATCGGCGGCGACGACACCAACACCACCGCCGCCGACCTCGCGGCGTACCTCGCCAAGAACAACTACAAGCTGACCGTGGTTGGCCTGCCCAAGACCATCGACAACGACGTGTTCCCGATCCGTCAGTCGCTCGGCGCGTGGACCGCAGCCGAGGAGGGTGCGCGTTACTTCGAAAACGTGGTCAACGAGCAGAGCGCCAATCCGCGCATGCTCATCGTCCACGAGGTCATGGGCCGCAACTGCGGCTGGCTGACCGCGTACACCGCAAAGGTCTATCGCGACCGCCTGGCCGGCAGCGCCTGGCTGCCGGGGTTCAACCTCGACCGCGCCCACAAGGACATCGACGCGGTGTACGTGCCCGAAATGGCGATCGACATCGCGGCCGAGGCCAAGCGCCTCAAGGCGGTCATGGACCGCAAGGACTGCGTCAACATCTTCGTCAGCGAAGGCGCTGGCGTCGAACAGATCGTGGCCGAGATGGAGAGCCGCGGCGAGGCGGTCGAACGCGATGCCTTCGGCCATCTGAAGCTCGACAAGGTCAACGTCGGCAACTGGTTCAGCAAGCAGTTCGCCAAGCTCATCGGCGCGGAAAAGACCCTGGTCCAGAAGAGCGGCTACTACGCGCGCGCCGCCGCCGCCAACGTCGATGACCTGCGCCTGATCAAGAGCTGTGCCGACCTCGCGGTCGAATGCGGCCTGCGCAGCGAGCCCGGTGTCATCGGCCACGATGAGGATCGCGGGCTGCGTCTGCGCGCCATCGAGTTCCCGCGCATCAAGGGCGGCAAGCCCCTCGACACCAACCTGGCGTGGTTCGACGAGCTGCTCAAGGGCATCGGCCAGCCGCGCGGAGCCGCCATCGCGGTCGCGCACTGAAACGGGGCACGGTCGGGGAGAGGCCCATCACTCCCTTGATTCCCGGCCGGCCCTCCCTTGAATCCGCCATCCCCCCGTCCGGGGCCTGGAGGTTTGACGATGGCAGTTCCCTCGGTGTGCGTGCTGCGTGCAGCAGGCACCAATTGCGATGCCGAGACGGCGTACGCCTTCGAGCTGGTCGGCGCCACCGCCACCGTGCTGCACGTCAACCGTTTGCGCGAGGATCCCGCGGCCCTGCGCCGCTTTCAGGTGCTCGCCATTCCCGGCGGCTTCAGCTATGGCGACGACGTGGCCAGCGGGCGCATCTTCGCCAATGAATTGATGACCGCGTTACGCGACGAACTGCTCGCTTTCGTCGATCGCGGCGGCTTCGCCATCGGCATCTGCAATGGCTTCCAGGTGCTGGTGAAATCCGGCCTGCTGCCTCGTCTCGATGGCCAGGCCGAGCAGCAGGCGACCCTCACCGACAACACCAGCGGCCTCTACCGCGACTGCTGGGTGCGCGCCACCGGCGACGCCCGGCTGTGCAAGTGGATCGCTGACGAGCGCGAGGTCGAACTGCCGGTCGCCCACGCCGAGGGCCGCTTCCTCGCCCCGGACCCGGTGCTCGACCGCTTGGCCGCCGCCGGCCAGGTCGCCCTGCGCTATACGGCAGGGACCAATCACAACGGATCCGCCCGCGACATCGCTGGGATCTGCGATCCCACGGGCCGCGTGTTCGGCCTCATGCCCCACCCCGAACGCTTTCTGCGCTTCGAGAACCACCCCCGCTGGAC
>JBILDK010000144.1:0-6816 GCA_044352625.1 Planctomycetota bacterium | reverse complement strand
CGGCGACTGGCACGAGTTCCGCCAGGGCCTGTTCAAGGGCCAGGGCCGGCGCCACCTGTTCAGCATCAACGACCTCAGCGAGCTGTTCGCCGACTGGCGCATCGACCACGTCCTGCACCACAGCGTGACCGCCGTGCTCGGCTCCCGCGAGGAGGTCTCGGAATACGTCATCGCCGCCCAGACCCCGGGAGCACCTACGCCGTGAAGCGCCCCGCCCGCCTCGTCATCGGCGTCATCGGCAACGACATCCATGTCGTCGCCAACCGCGTGCTCGCCCGGGGGCTGCGCATGGCCGGCTACGAGGTGTGCAACCTGGGCGTCAACAACCCGCCCGAGGACTTCGTCGCCGCCGCCGTCGAACACGAGGCCGATGGCGTCATCGTCAGCAGCATCAATGGCGAGGGCGAGGGCTGGGTGCGCGGATTGCGCGCGGGATTCGACGCCGCCGGCCGCGGTGGCGTCCTGCTCTACATCGGCGGCAACCTCGCGGTGGGCGATCGTCCCCAGGCCGAGGTCGAGGCCCGTTACCGGGCCTGCGGCTTCCACCGCGCCTATCACCGGCCGTCGAGCCTCGACATCCTGCTCACCGATCTGGCCGAGGACTTCGCCCATGTCCACTGACGCCGGGGCGCTTGCCGATTTCGCCACCCAGCGCGCCCAGCTGCGCGAACACCCGCTGCTCGCCGAACTGCCCGCCACCGCCGCCGCGCAGTGGCTGGCTGGGCTGCCACTCGAACGCTTCGCCGCCGTGGCCTATGAGCGCCGCGGCCGGCGGCCCTACCTGCAACCGCGCGGCGGCTTCAGCCTGTGGGAGCGGCAACGCGAACTGACCTTGGCGCTGGCGGCGGCAGGAGCGGACTTCATCCCCCTGACCATCGACAGCCACACCCGCCAGAACGATTACGAACGCGCGCGCACCCTGTTGCGCCAGAGCGAGGAGACCGGCGAGAACCTGCTCAACGGCTTCCCCCTGCTGGCCCATGGGCCGACCGCCGCGCGGGCGCTCTACGAGGGCGTGGAACGACCAGTGAGCCTGCGCCACGGCACGCCCGACGCCCGCGTGCTGGTCGAGGCGGCGCTCGATGCAGGCCTGACCGAGATCGAGGGCGGCGGCCTGTGCTACTGCCTACCCTACTCCCGCGCCTATCCGGTGGACCGGGCGCTGCTCAACTGGCAGTACGTCGACCGGCTCTGCGCCACGCTCTCCACCCCTGGGCGACCCATCCATCGCGAAAGCTTCGGCGCCCTGACCGCAACCATGGTGCCGCCGTTCCTGGTGGTGGCGATCGAAGTGCTGGAGCTGCTGCTCGCTGCTGAACAGGGCGTGCGCTCCTTCGCGGTGAGCTTCGCCCAGAGCGGCTCGATGACCCAGGATCTCGCCACCGCCCGCGCCCTGCGCGCCTGCGCGGCACGCCACCTGGCCGCGGCTGGACACACCGGCCTCGCGCTGCGCCTCGTCTATCATCAATGGATGGGCGCCTTCCCCGCCGAACGCATCCGCGCCGAGGCCCTGATCGTGCAGGGCGCGGTCACCGCCGTCCTGGCCGGAGCCGACAAGGTGGTGGTCAAGACGCGCACCGAGGCCCTTGGCGTGCCCGATCCACAGAGCAACGCCGACGCCGTGGCCATGAGCCGCTACGCCATGGACCTGTGCCTGGGTTCCACCGGGCTGGCCGGTCCCGAGGTCGAGGAGGAGGCCGCTCACATCGCCGAGGCCGCCGACCACCTCCTCGCTGCGGTCATGGACCTGGGCGGCGTCGGGTTGTGGGATGCCGTGTCCCGGGCGGTGCGACGCGGGCTGATCGACATCCCCTTCGCCCCGCACCAGGACAATGCCTCGCGCCTGTGGACGCTGCGCGATGCCGGCCGGGCCATCCGCGTGGCCGATCCGGGCGGCGTCCCGGTGACCGAACGCTTCCTCGCCCGGGAGCGCAGCCTGCTCGGAGCCCGGGCCACAGACCACAGCCTCGACCGTTCCCTTGATGACATCCTGCTCATGGTCCGGGGGGCCGCATGAATCCTGCGCGCGATGGCCGCCCCAACCGGGTATTCATGGATGTCGGCTCGACCATCATCAAGTACGTCCGCTTCGATGCCGCCGGGGCGATCTCGGACGGCGGGTATTTCCCGCGCGACTACGCCCAGGCGGTGGGGGCGCAGGCCGCCGCGATCCTGACCAGCGAACTCGGCTGGCGCCCCGGCCATGACGCGGCACGGATCTGCTCCTCGGCCAATGGCGGACTCGGCGTGGGGGTGATCGGCTACACCGAACGGTTCTCGGCACGCTGGGCGGCGAAGGCCGCCTTCAACTCCGGAGCCAACGTGCGCTGGGCCACCACGACCCAGGACTGGCCCAGGACCGGCGCGGCGGCCGTGGACCTCCTGGTCCTGGCGGGTGGCGCCGAACACGGCCCGACCGCGCGGCAGGAGGCCTGGTTGGATCAGGCCAAGGCCCTGCCGGTGGTGGCGGACGCGGTGGTGTTCGCGGGCAACACGGCGCTGGCTGCTGCGGTCCGGGCGCGTTGGCCCGGGGCGATCATCGCCGGCAATGTGGCCGGAGATGACCTGCGCTGGCAGGGCGACGCCCTCGCCGTGGTGCTGCGCGAAGCCTACCTGCGCGACCTGGTGCAAAGCAAAGGGCTCGGCTCGCTCCAGTCGCACAGCGAAGTCCCGATCATGCCGACGCCGGCGGTGGTCCAGGAGTCGTTCGCCGCGATCCTGCGCGGCGAGACCGCCATCATCCTGCCCGCACCACTGCTGCTGCTCGACATCGGCGGCGCCACCACCGACGTGTTTTATGGCGGTGAACTCATCGCGGATGACGCCGGCAGCCGGCCGCAGCCGCCGATCAACCGGCACGTCTTCACCCACCTCGGCGTCTCCGCGTCGCGCGCCACGGTGCTGGAGCGCCTATCCCTGGCCGAGCGCCTGGGCGAGTTCCTGCGCGTGATCGATCCAGCGGACGCCGACCGGCGCTATCACGCGCTACGCGAGGGCGACGGGAGCTGGGCCACGCCCGAGCTGCTGGCCGAGGCCTGCCTGTTCCTCGCCCTCGCGGAATGCGCCAGTGGCGAACGCACCGGCCACCGCCTTGCGCTGGAGCGCGTCGCTGCGGTGTGCATCACCGGCGGCGCCTCCCAGCTCTGCCGGGTGCCGCGCCTGGAACGGATCGTCCGCCTGTGCGGCGCCCGGGACGCGGTGATCCGCCGCGACGACGATTACCGCATCTGGATCGAGGGCATGGCCCGGCTCGATCCGCTCGCCCGCCAGGAGTGACCCATGGACGCCGACATCCACGCCCGCATCACCGAATTCCTCGCCGAGCGCGGCCATCAGGTTGATGACGCCACCGATCTGTTCGAGACCGGCGCCATCGATTCGATGGGCGTGGTCGAACTGGTCGGCTTCATCGAGGAACGCCTGGGTGTGACCCTGGACGCGGCGCAGATGACCGCGGCCAACTTTCGCACCGTCGCCGCCATCGTGGGCCTGGTCTCGTCCGCGGGCCGCTGACCGTGGCGACCACCGCCGCGACGCAGGTGCTGGTGCATGGCCTGGGGCTGTCCTCGGCCATCTGGGGTCCACTCACCGTCTCCGCCGGGGCGGTACCGATCCTGGCGCCGGACCTGCCGGGCTGCGGGCCAGGTGCGGCGACCAATGCTGGCGCGGGCGGGGATTTCGCGGCCATCTGGGACTGGCTGCGGACGCTGATCAACGACCGCCCATGCCACCTGGTGCTGCATTCGATGGCCGCCGGCCTCCTGCCCGAGGTGGCGGCGGGATCCTGGCGGCCCGCATCCATCGTGCTGGTCGAGGGCAACCTGCTGGCCCAGGACGCCGCATTCAGCCGTCAGATCGCGGCGCTCGCTGACGACGCCTACGCCACCTGGCTTGATCGGTTCCGACGCAATGCCGCCCTGATCCTGCGCGGACAGCTCCGGCAACCCCAGGCGCCCCCGGATATCGCACGCTGGAGCGCCGGCTTCCGCGAGGTCGATGCCGGCAGCCTGCAGCGCCTCGCCCGCGCCCTGGTGCAGCGCACCGACTCGGGCGCGATCGCGGCCGCGCTCCCGCGCCTCGGCGTGCCGGTGACGTGGCTGCGCGGCGGCCAGAGCGAGCCGTGGGACGAGGGCCGCCGCCAGCTCGCCGCCCTCGACGTGCCCGTGGTGGACATTCCGGGCTGCGGCCATTATCCGATGCTCGACGCTCCTGACGCCTGCTGGCAGGCCATCCGCGCCGCCACCGATCCGACCTCCCCCTGACAGGACACCCCATGCTCTTCTCGGTCCTCGGCTTCCTGGAACATTCCGCCCGCGTGCACGGCGACCGGCTGGCGGTGGCCGATGGCGCCACCAGCCTGACCTTCGCCGCTCTGCGCCTGCGCGCCCTGGCCACGGCCCAGGCGCTCACCAGCCTGGGGATCGCGCCCGGCGACCGGGTCGGGGTGTGCATGGCCAAGACCGCCGACCAGATCGTGTCGATCCTCGGCATCCTCTACGCCAATGCGATGTTCGTCCCGATCCTGCCGGCCCTGAAGCACGACAATATCGAGCACATCGTACGCGACAGCGGCATGGCCGCCATCGTCGCCGACGAGAAACGCCGCACCGAGGTGCTGCCCTTCGCGCCGCTCGCCAAGGTGCTCATCGGCAGCGGAGCGCTGAGCGAGGAGCACCCCAACCTGCCCTACCTCAGCCGCCATCTCACCGGGGCCGGGGTCGACTTCCGGCGCCTCGGCATCGATGTCGCGGCCATCATTTATTCCTCCGGATCGACCGGTCGCCCGAAGGGCATCATGGTCACCCACCGCAATCTCGCCGACGGGGCGCGGATCGTGGCCGACTACCTCGGGACCCGGCCCGACGACCGCATCGCCAGCGTCCTCTCGTACAATTTCGACTACGGCCTGAACCAGATCTGGCAGGCTCTGCTGGTCGGTTGCAGCATCCACCTGCACGAGCTGGTGATGCCCAACGACGCCATCGCCTTCATCGCCCGCGAGCGCATCACCGCGGTTCCGTTGATGCCGGCGATCATGACCCGGCTGTTCGATCCGCGCCTGTTCAATCCCCGGCACGGGCACGACCTCTCGGCGGTGCGCTACGTCTGCACCTCGGGCGGGCGGGTCTCGCCCGACATGCTCGCCCATGTCCGGGCCACCTTCCCGACCGCGCGGTTCTTCTCGATGTACGGCCTGACCGAGGCGTTCCGCTCGACCTACCTGCCGCCCGAGCAGCTCGACCAGCGGCCGAATTCCATCGGCCGGGCGATCCCGGATGTCGAGATCCTGGTGCTTGCGGACGATGGCACGGAATGCCCGGCAGGCACGCCGGGTGAGCTGGTGCATCGCGGCGGCTGCATCACCCGGGGCTACTGGAATGATCCGGTGAAGACCGCCGAGCGCTTCCGCACGCATCCCCGCTACCCCGGCGAGACCCTGGTCTATTCCGGCGATCTCGTGGTGAAGGACGCCGAGGGCTACATCACCTTCATCAGCCGCAAGGACGGCATGCTCAAAAACAACGGCATCCGCATCAGCCCCACCGAGATCGAGGCGGCGGTCGAGGGCCATCCGGCAGTGCAGGCGGCGGTGGCCTTCGGCATCGAGAACATCGAGGTGGGCCACGACCTGGTGGCGGTCTACACCACCAAGGACGGCAGTCCCATTCCCGAGCCGGTCTTCCGGCAATACCTCAAGGTGCACCTGCCGACCCACATGGTCCCGCGCTACCTCGTGCACCAGCGCGCCTTCCCCAGCACCGGCAACCAGGGCAAGATCGATCGCGTCAGCGTCCGCGACACGGCCCTCGCCAGCCTCGGCCTGGCCAAGGGCTGAGACGCCATGCTCCGCACCAGCCGCGCCCAGTTGGATGAGCTCCTCGGCGCCCTCGGGGTCGCGCCCGGGGCCACGGTCATGCTCCACTCAGCGCTGTTCTCCCTCGGCCTGATCGAAGGCGGCATCAGCGGCTTCTACCGCGCGGTCCGCGAGCGTCTGGGTCCCACTGGCACGCTGATCGTGCCCACCTTCACGTATTCCTTTCGCCGGCAGGAAGTGTTTGACGTGCGCGCTACACCGGCGGCGCGCAACATCGGCGTGTTCTCCGAGTTCGTGCGCACCCAGCCTGACGCGGTGCGTTTGCCCGATCCGCTGTTCTCGATGGCGGCCGTGGGAGCCCGCGCCGCCGCCCTCATGCAGCGTCCGGGAGTCGCCTGTTTCGGCCCTGGTTCGCCCTATGGCGCGCTGTTCGACGCCGACGTGCGCTTCGTCGCCATCGGCATCACCTACAGCACCGGCCTGGCCGGGTTCATGCATCTCGAACGGCTGGCCAACGTCCCCTACCGCGTCGATCTTCCGCTGCACGGCCACACCCGCCACCTGGACGGGCGCGAACTGCCGGACCAGGCGGTGCACTACGCCCGCCGTGAAGACATCTATGGGAATACGCTTACCGACCGAGAACCGATGGGCGCCCTGCTGGAGACGCGCGGGGTGAGCACGGCGGTGACCTATGGCCATGGCCGTCACCTGTCCTTGAGCGGCCATGGGTGGCGCGAGGTGGTCCTGACGGAACTGGCCATGGATCCCTTCGCCATGCTCGATCCCCGGCAATATCCCGGGGGCGTGATCCCCGGGCGATAAACGCAGCGCCCCGGTGGAACACACCGGGGCGCTGGAAAACGATCAACTCCGCCGGATTACTTGGCGAAGTACTCGATCACCTTCTGGATGTCGACCGGGAACGGCACCTGCTCGGGACCAGGCAGAGCCTCGATGGTTACCGACATCTGGTCGAGGTCGGCCTTGATGCCGGCGGG
>JBILDK010000143.1:0-6831 GCA_044352625.1 Planctomycetota bacterium | reverse complement strand
TGTCGGCCACCAGTGGGGTCAATGCCGGCTGAGCGATGGCCGATAAGGTCGGATTGGTTTCCTGGGCTATGCCCTGGGGTGTCAAGGGGCTGAGCCTGCTGGGTGGTAAAAACGCGTTCATCCCATAACCAGTGTAGTAACGATACGAGGCGATACCACGATTTGCTGGCCTTTTGAAGGCCGGCTCGACAAACACGCCGTCTCCCGAGGTCCGGTCGGTATCCGATGCACTCACACTCTGCTTGCCGGTTCCGTATTCTATTGACAGGTTGGTGTTCCAGCCAAGGGCTGATGGATTTATCCTCAGTGGCATTGGCAGTAAACCCTCGCCCTCTTGAGCATATGTCATAAACGCCATGCCCTGTTGTCGCAAGTTGGACGCGCATTTTGTCTGAACGGCCATGTCGCGAACGGTGGCGATCGCTGGCAATAGCATGCCGGCAAGCACGGCAATTATCGACACGACCACGAGCAGTTCGATCAGAGTGAAGGCGGCAATTGGACAACGCATGGATGACTCCTCGGGGCAGAATGACTGGTCACTTGCACTCACAATAGGCAGAGCCGTGAATCGCTCACAAGTGTTAGTCATTAACCCACCCACATGCAACCTCCATGTACCTAACCTGAAGTCACGAATCTGGTCGACTGAGACATCAGGCCCGAGCACGAGCCAACTAACCGTCAGTCGCCGCTGGCATCTGGTCCGATATTCTTCATACGCAGACGAGGAAATCCTCGTACCCGCCTGAACGCCTCGGCGTTTGAGCGCAGGGAGAAATCGCCATTGGCGGCATCGACGACGCCAGGATCCGTCTCGGCGACCCAATTACCCCCGTGGGTTAGCCCCGGGTACTCGGCCACCGCACCATCGATCATGTGCAGCGGCAGGCCATCCAGACCCTTATAATTTCTCAGTTGGCCCAGCGGCTCGGTCGGATTCCATAGGATGTTGTCTTTGAACTCATTGGTGGTGGGGTATCTGCGTTCTTCCCGCCAGAACTGTTTGAGTTCAGGATAGCGGCGGACATGGAGCAGCTGCTCCAGCGGATTCTTTTCAAACATCTTCTTCCACAACTCCGCCTGTTTGTCATGAAAAGCCCCACCTGAGTGGGCGCTCAGCCAGAGGGGATAGGCGCAATCGATGAACAAGTTGCGACGCACAACGATATGGGCGCCGGAATTGATAAGTATGGCCCTGGACGGCTTTCCATTCTTACCATTGGCCTTCATCCCGATGCGGGCAAACACGTTGTCTTCGATCACCACCCCCATCGTCCCGTTATCCGGGTAGACGCCATGTACCATCCGCGATTGACCGATGTCTCGGATGACATTGCCACGTATGATATGGCCTCGCTCGAGCGGTTTCTCACCAGAATTGATGTAGATCGCCCCCATGTCATCGAACTCCTGACCGATCTCGCCAAGGTCGTTGCCTTCCACCAGATGGTCATTGCCAAAGAGAAGGACGCCGCAGTGGGGCATATTCGCGATCCGGCTGCGCAACAGCCGGTTGCCGACCCCCCCCAGTTTGACTGCCGGGTTGTACACCCGATGGTACCAACTGCCGTCGGTGACAACGCAATCCTCCACCGTGTTATCGCCGGGCGTGAGGGCGAGCAGGTCGCCGCCGGACATGGATATCGACGTCCCGCCGATGCGGGTTAGACGACAGGACGACACCGCATGGCCGCTGCCGTCGAGGGAAATCCCGCCTTCCGCAAAATCCCGCACCTGGCAATCCTCGATGCGGATGCGTTCTGAATCCCGCACCAGTATGGCCAAAGAACGTCCATATTCGAAGTTCAGGCCGCGCAGAAGAAGGTCCTTCGCACCTTTACCAATTTTGATCATGGGCGAGGTCAGCGTGGCCACCACGATCTCGGGGTCCGCGGCATCGAATGCCGGCGGTGGAATCAGATAGAGAATGCCGCGCGGCCGATCCACCCAGTATTCCCCGGGGCGGTCCAGCTCTTCGAGCAGGTTCTCGGCAAAGAAAAAGTCCCCGCTATAGACATTGGCCATGCCTTTGGCCTCGCCATAGCGCAAGGCGATGGTCCGCTCCTTGGGGTCGATCCGCAAGACCTGATTATAGGACCACTCCCAGGAGTGGGCAAAGATGCCGTCGAGCCAGATATCCTCGGCCTGGGTCCAGTGGTCAGCGCGCTCGAAGGCGTAGCGGAAGATCGGCCCCCTTGTGGCCCAATCAGCGTCCGTGACGGTCGGGCCGGCGTCGATAATGCCATCCTTGCGGACACGTCCCACCACCCCCACCTTATCATTCACGAACTCAGGCAGGTACTGCGGCAGGTGCTCGTCGGCGTTGGGCCAACGGGCTAGACGCTGCCGTTCGCCAGCGACATACAGCTGCGACGGCGGAGTGCCACGCATGGCACCGTCAATCAAAAATCCGTGACGACGGTTCTCGCCCCATTCCTGCAGCCCCTGGCTACGCAGGTCAGTCTCCCACACCATGGTCCGGGCGGTCGGATCGATGATCCGGTCGAGGATGCCGACATGATCGGTACGCTTGAAATCCTTCCGCGCCAAGCGGACGCCTCCGCTCAGGATGGGCCGGTCCTTGCCCTTGGCGCACCACGCTGTTCGGCTATCGCGCTCGTCCAATTCCAGCGACGAGGTGCGAAAATGCACTCCGGCGGACAAGGTGATGTACACGGCGTCGGACGGTTTCCTTGAATGGTATTGCCGCGCGGCGTCCCGCGCCCGCTCCAAAGACCGGAAAGGCTGAGTCAACGATCCCGCATTCTGGTCATCACCCTGGGGGGAGACGGCGAATTCGGCCGCGTTCACTGCCATGAGGGGGAAGCAACATGCGATCACATGTCGAATCATGTTATGCCCTCGCCGGGTGGAACATCATCATGCAGGATCCTCGCCGCCAGGAAATCGCCATGTCGTTACACAACCCCCTTGTATACTTTTCCATCATTGCCGCCCCTTGCTCGACTTCAGTGGCTGGGCGCCCGGTCAAGCGACGGCGATGCACCGAAAAGGATACACGAAGAGATGATCTGGCCATGGCTGGTTCAGGGCTGTGGCCACAATGAAGGTGGTCCGGCTCCAAACCACGTCGCCTGGGCATGACGGAAACGACCCGCGACTTTACTGTACCTGAGGACCTCGCATGAACCTCCCCCCGCTTCCTACAGCTGATCAGCACTGGGTAGACCAGATGCTTGCGGGCATGGATATGGATGCCTGCCTTGGGCAATTACTCTGCCCTGACGATCGGCGCCAAGGACCAGAGGCTTGGCGGGAACTGATAGGAGAGGTGCCGGTCGGATCGGTCTTTTTCAGCCGTCGGGAACCCGCCGAGGCGCATGCCGCGATCACCGCCATCCAGGCGGCTTCGCCCGTGCCGGTACTCATCGCCAGCGATTTTGAGCACGGCGTCGGCATGATGATCGCCGGTGAAACTGACTTTCCCTGGGCGATGGCGGTGGGGGCTGCTGATGATCCCGATTTGGCCTTCGCCCTCGGACAGGCGACCGCTCGCGAGGCGCGAGCCCATGGTTACCATTGGACGTTCGGCCCGGTGGCCGACCTGCATTACAACTTCCAGAATCCGGTCCTGGGTCCGCGCGCGCTGGGCGACGATCCCGAGCGGGTCTCCCATCTCATCGGCCCCTGGATCCGCGGGATGCAGCATGGGGGCATGCTCGCCGCCGGGGCCAAGCACTTTCCCGGCGACGGCATCGACGACCGCGACCAGCACCTGTGTACGACGGTCAACAGTCTTGATATGCCCACGTGGTGGCGGACCTATGGCCGAGTCTGGCGCGCGTGCATTGAAGCGGGTACACTTTCAATCATGACCGGCCACATCAGCCTGCCGCATTACCAGGGCTGCGCTGATCAGCCGGAAGCCGGTCTGCCGGCCACCATCGACTCCAGGCTGCAGGTCGACCTGCTGCGCGGTGAGCTGGGGTTCGATGGGGTGATCGTCAGCGACGCAGCACCCATGCTCGGCCTGACCACGCGCGCCGCAGAGGAAGATCGTGCCGTGCGTTTCATCGCCGCCGGTGGCGACGTCTACCTGTTTGCCGATGCCCGGCGCGACTGTGCCCGACTGCGCGCCGCCCTCGCTGACGGACGGCTCTCGGCGGAGCGGGTACGCGCCTCGGCCAAACGGGTTCTGACCATGAAGGCCCGGCTGGGACTGCATCGCGAGCGGGGCGGCAAGGTCCTGGAGGCAGGCGCGGCAGATCATCACCGGGCTACGGCCACGATGATCGCTGAACGCTCCATCGTCCTCCAGCGCAGCAACGCCAGCACTCCACTGCGCCCTGCCCCGGGGGCGCGGGTGCTGTGCGTAACCCTGCGCGATGGCACCATCACCGACCGGCCCGATCTGATGGGCGATCTGGAGTTCGTGGCCGAGGAACTGGGCAAACGCGGTTTCGTCGTCACCCAGCTGCTCAATCCCGGTCATCGCGAACTGATCAAGCAGGCCCGTGAGCACGAGGTCGTGTTCGTCAACTTCAATCAACTGCCGCACCAGCGCATCGGCACCGTGCGTCTCTGCGGCGAGGTGGTCATGAATCTGTGGCGGTCGTTCTGGATCGATCACCCATGCGTTGTTTTCACCAGTTTCGGCAACCCGTGGCTGCTCTATGAGCTGCCGCATCTGCCTAATCTCTGGCTGGCCTGGGGACATCCCGAGGCCAGTCAGCGGGCGGCGGTACGGGCCTGGCTGGGCGAGATCCCGGTCCAGGGTCGCATCCCCGTACGAATGCCGCGGTTGGCCGTGGCGCCCGCTTCCCTGAATATCCCCTGACACATCGCAAAGAAAGTAGGCGGCACCCATGAATGTTAAACCCGAGAATCTCAAGGTCGGGACGTTGACCTATACCGGTGGCGGCCTGCTGATGCTGTGCTTCTGGCTGTATCTGGGCGACTTCGCCATACTCATGCGCGAACGGGCCATCACCCCGACGGTGACTGAGTTGCTTTTACAACATCACACGTCGCCGTCGACCATCGTCCTGCTCACGAACGTGTTGCCCAGCATCATCGCCCTGTTCGTGATCATTCCGTTGGCCTACAGGTCGGACCGCCACCGAGGGCCGAAGGGGCGGCGAATCCCCTATTTGCTGTGGTCTACGCCACTGGCTGCACTTGGCTTGGTCATGCTGGCCTTTTCACCCATATTGGGCGCCCAACTGCACCTGCTGCTGGGAGACGTCTCGCCGGGGGTTAATCGGTGCTTTTTAATCCTCTTCGCCATAGCCTGGACGATCTTTGAGGTTGGTGGGATGCTGACCTTAACGCTGTTCCCGGCACTGATCAACGATGTGGTACCCAAGGGGGTTCTCGGGCGTTTCTACGGCGCCTTCCGCATCGTTGGCCTGGCTTCCGGCTTCATCTTCATGTACTGGCTGTTCAAGTACACCAACACCCATTCCTTTGAGATCCTCATTGGCCTTGCCGTCCTTTTCGGCGTAGGCTTCATGCTCATGTGCCTAAAGGTCAAAGAGGGCGAATATCCTCCGCCAGAGGCGGTGTCCGGCGGCCTGGTCGCCAACTCCAAGCATTTCATCAAGGACTCCTTCTCCCTGAAGTACTACTGGTGGATCATCGGCTTTATTGTCCTGTCGACCATGTGCTTCGCTCCGTTCAATGCCGTCACCCAGCTCTATAGCAATAGTTTGGAAATACCGCTCGAGACCTACGGGAAGTGTACCGCGTACGCGTGGCTCACGTCAGCAGCAATTGCCTACTTTATCGGTTGGATGGTGGATAAGATCGGGGTGTTCCGCATATCGTCCATCTTCCTGCTGCTCTTCGCCTCAGTCGCCCTTGGGGGATATTTCTACATCAGCGACAAGAACAGCTTCCTGACGGTCTACGTCCTGCATACCATCTTCGCTGGCGCCTATATGACCGCAGCTGCCTCGCTGCCCATGCGGCTGTATCCCCGTCTCAAATTCACTCAATTCGCCTCGGCGGTGGGTCTCGTCGCCATCCCGGTCACCATCACCTACAATTCGTTTTCCGCGTGGATGCTGGACTTCACCAACAACAACTACCGCCTGACCCTGATCTTCGCCTCCGCCTTTGCCTTCCTCGGGCTCATCCTGCTTTTGGTGGTCTGGCGCAACTATGGCCGGCGTCCCGAAGCCGTGCGCATTGCCGATGGTGAAGTCCCCTCTCCCATTGCCGCCGGAGACCATCCCTCATGTCCATCACCCGCCGCTCCTTCGTCGCGGCCGTCATAGCGATCTCGTTGTCGGCCGGATCCATGACGGCGGCCGACAACCTGCTCAACAATGGTGGTTTTGAGGAGCCATTCTCCACCATCGCTGATCTAGGCGAAACCTGGAGGATGATCGGGGTCGAAGCTCTGATGGACGCCCGGCACTTCACCCGCGACACCGACAACCCCCACGGCGGCCAGGCCTGTCTGCGGATCGTTCGTCCGGCTGGACCCCAGGCCTGGAGCGACGTTCTGACCACTGCCCTTGGCAACAGCTTGCTTCATCCCCAGTCCGGCATGCGCTACACGTGGTCGTTCTGGGCCCGAACCGATCGACCAGGACCATCAATGGTGCGGATTCAGTCATTCCGCGACGTTGCCACCCAAACTCCCGGGCCGACGGTGGCGATCCACGAATTCACTCTTGACCAAACCTGGAGCAGGCACCAGGTGAGCATCGTCGGGGACTGGGACTTTCGCGTTGCCAAAGCGGCCTGTGTTTATCCAGCCTTTCTACCTGCGACCAGCAAGGAGCTTGATCAGGCTAAGACCCTGTGGATTGATGACGTGGTCTTGACCCAGGAACCCGCCGAGGCGCATCTACGGGTAGG
>JBILDK010000142.1:0-6849 GCA_044352625.1 Planctomycetota bacterium | reverse complement strand
TCCCTGATGGCCGAATATGCCGAGATGGTCGGCGATGCGGCGGTGCGCGCCCAGATCTATGGCGCCATCGCCAGCGAATACCGCTTGGCCGAGCGCATGTTGCAGGAGGTCTTCGGCGGTTCGCCGCTGGCCGAGCGCCGGCCGCGCATGGTGTTCACCTTCCAGCTTCGCGCCCAGGGTCTCGAAGCCCTGCATCGCCAGCAGATAGCTGGTCTGCGGCGGTGGCGCGCGCTCAAGGCCGCCAGCGACCAGACCTCTGCCGACGCCTTGCTGCCGACGTTGCTGCTGACGGTGAACGCCATCGCGTCGGGCCTCAGGACAACCGGATGACGACCGGTGGACCGGACGACCGGACGACCGGACGTTCGCCCATCTGGCACCCCTGCACCCAGATGCAGGACCACGTGGATTTCCCACCGCTGCATGTGGTCGGAGCCACAGGCTGCCGCCTTCACTTGGCGGATGGTCGCGAGGTGCTGGATGCGATCAGTTCGTGGTGGTGCAAGAGCCTCGGCCACGGCCATCCCCGGCTGGTGGCGGCGGCCCAGGCCCAGGCGGCGGCATTCGAGCACGTCATCCTCGCCAACGTGGTCCATGATCCGGCGCTGACCTTGGCCAAGCGACTGCTGGCGTTGGCCAATGCGCCCCTGTCCGCGGCCCGGCACTACCACCATGTCTTCTTCGCCGACAACGGCTCGTCGGGGGTCGAAGTCGCGCTGAAGATGGCGGTGCATTGGCAGGCCCAGGCCGGCGATCCGCGCCGCACCCGCTTGGCCTGCCTCGCGGGTGGCTACCACGGCGAGACCGTGGGGGCGCTGGCGGTGGGCGATCTTGGGCTCTACGCCGAACCCTATCGCAGCCTGCTCTTCCCCTGCTCCCGGCTTGATGCGGTGCCCTGGCGCGACGGCCCCGAGGACCCCGCGTGGCTCGACGCCGCGGCCGAGTGGCCCGTGCTGGAACGCCAGCTCGCGCCGCTGGCGGACACCCTCGCCGCCATCGTCTATGAGCCGCTGTTGCAGGGCGCAGGCGGCATGCATCCGGTGTCGCCAGACCTGCTGGTGCGCCTGCGCCACTGGGCCGATGCCCACGGTGTGCTGCTGATCGCCGACGAGATCGCCAGCGGGATGTACCGCTGCGGCACGTTCCTGGCCGGGCACCAGGCCCCGGGTGACGGCGCGGCCGATCTCGTGGTGCTGTCCAAGGGCCTCACCGGCGGCTGGATGCCCCTGGCCACGGTGCTGGCGCCGGCGCGCATCCACGATGCGTTCCTGGCCGCGTGGCATGAACGTAAGGCGTTCCTGCACTCGAACACCTACGCCGGCAATCCGCTGGCCTGCGCCGTGGCCAATGCCGCCCTCGACACCTACGCCGCCGAGGACATCCCCGCCCGGGTCGCGACCTCGGGCCCGTGGCTGCGCGCGCGGCTGCGGGATCTCGCCGCGCGGCAGCCCTGCCTGCGACACGTACGCGGCGTCGGCCAGGTGGCGGCGGTGGATCTGACCCGCCCTGATGGCAGTCCGCGCGATCCACTTGAACGCGGTGGCTGGCGGGTGTTCCAGGCTGCGGTCGCGCGTGGGGCCCTGCTGCGCCCGTTGGGCGACACGTTGTATCTCTTTCCGCCGCTCAATGCATCACCGGCCGAATTGGAGGCGATGCTCACCATTCTTGCGCAGAGCGTGACGGACGTGACGAGGCTCTGAGCCTCACCGAAGCGCAGCCTGGACCTCGTCAGCGTCATCTGCGTGGGCCGCCAGCCAGCGGCTGCGCGCCGCGTCCTGGCGCTCCAGCTCAGCGTCGAGAGTGGCGGCGGTCAGTGGCACGCCGGGCCCCTCGCCGCCGGCCAATCGCGTCGCCATCGCCGCGCCGAAGGTCGCCTGGGAATGATTCGATTCCCACCACCACTGCATGGGCGCACGGTCTCCATCACCTGGAAATGGTTCGGCATTGGGGCCATCCCAGGTGGCGAAATCCCATACCGTGGGGACCGGTCGGCCGGCGCTCACGGCCGCACGCTCCACCACCGCCACCACGTTGTGCCGATGCCGGGTCCACGCCGGACCCATGCCGAGGGTTTCGAGCAGCACCCGCCAACGCGCATGGACCGGAGCGAGGACCACCTGGACCTCGGCCCCGGCCGCCCAGGCGGTGGTCAGGGTGCGCGCCAATTCGTCTTGCAAGCGTGCTTCGCGCGCGCGGTAGGTCTCGTCATCGCGCCACCCGCGCATGCCCCGGCCCCAGGTCGACTCCATCCAGCGTGCCACGCCGCGATGGCCGTGCTCGGCAATGCGCGAGCGCCAGTAATCGGTCCGCCCGGCGAACCCGGTGGCCAGGTCGATGCGATCAGGGTGCCCCGTGCGGCTGCCCTGCCAGCAGGTCCAGGCATCGCCCACCGCAGTCCACGACCAGGCGGCGGCGGCGGTGTCGGCCCAGCGGTGGAAGGGCTGGGGCCGGCCGTCTGCCGCAACCGCGAGCCGGGCCTCGCTCCAGCCGGGCATGGTGCCGCTGTCGGTGCCGTAGAGGTCCCAGTCGGCGGCGAGGATGACGGTGCGCAAGGCGCCCTGGGCCGCGGCATGCTCGACCATGCGCCGGACCTCGTACATCGAGGCCGAGCCGAGGCAGGCGTTGACCCGCGGCGCCGGGGTCCAGGCCAGTTCGGGGCAGGACGGATCAAGGGCCACCAGCAACCGCGAATTGCCGACGATGAGCGTGGCCGGTGCGGTGCGCGTCACCAGCTCCGCCGCGAACAGCCGGGTGCTGTCCACCAGCGCCGGCTTGAACTGGTTGCGGCCCGGCTCGACCGCGATGCGTCGGCCATAGGGATCGATCCAGCCCACCAGGCCGGCCACCAGCGTGAGCCCTCCGGCGGTGACGGCCGCGACCCAGCTCAGATAACGGACGCCCGTGGTCACGGCAGCACGCTGGACCAGGCGCAGCGCGCGCAAGCAGCGGCCTCGCGCTCGCATCCGCCGATCCCTGCCCACACTGCTCCGCCACATGAGCCGTCCGATCCCGCTGGGCACCACCACCATTCTCAAGCGGATCATCCGCCAAGGATGGGACTACAAGCACATCACCGCCCTGGTGCTGCTGTTCACGTTGACCTCCAGCGCGCTGATCGGCTATCAAGGCAAGCTGCTGGTGGATCTGCTCAACATCCTCAGCTCGATCCAGGTCGGTCAGGCCACCGGGGCCGAGGACACCAGCCGCGCCATCGCCCAGCTCAAGCAGGTCAGCCTGATCATCCTCGCCCTCGCCCCGATCGTCGGCGGCGCTGCCTATGGCGCGGTGCTCACCGGTCAGTACCTCGCCAACCGCTGCATGCGCGATCTGCGCAACCGCTTCCTGGCCCATCTCATCCGCCAGGAGCTGGCCTTCCACGTCTCGGCCAACCGCGGCGACATCATCCAGCGCATGACCAGCGACCTTAACGCGCTGTTCACCCTGCAGACGGTGCTGTTCTCGAAGCTGCTCCAGCGCCCGGTCGAGGTGCTGGCCCTGGTCGGCTTCCTGTTCTGGCTGTCCTGGCAATTCACCCTCGCCCTGTTCCTGGTGATGCTGCCGATCGGTGCGCTGATCGGCACCGTGCTCAAGAAGGTGCGGCGGCGCAGCAAGGAGGCCAACGACTCGATGGCGGCCTCGGTGGTGCTGTTCGAGCAGATCACCGCCGGGGTGCGCGTGATCAAGGCCATGGGCTCGACCGAGCGCGAGGTTGAACGCTACCAGGGCGCCAACCAGGACCTGTTCAACCAGCGCCAGCGCATGGTCCGGGCCCGCGCCCAGAGCGACGGCGTCACCCAGGGCAGCGTGATGCTGATCACCGCCGCGGGCATGGGCTTCGGCGCCTTCCTGTTCGAACGCTCGTGGATCACGCCGATGGCGCTGCTCACCGTGCTCGCGGTGCTCGGGCGCATCGCCAACAGCCTGCGCGAGGTGCAGCGCGCCTGGGGTGATGTGCTGGAGTGCATCCCCGCCGCCGAGCGCGCGTACGAGCTGCTCGACCGGACCAGCCGCGTGGTGGACCGCCCCGGCGCCACGCCGTGCCCGGTGCCGACCCGTGCCATCACCCTGGAGCAGGTCCGGTTCAGCTACGCCGCCGACGCGGAGGAGGTTCTGCGCGGCATCGACCTGACGGTACCGGTGGGCAGGACCGTGGCCCTGGTGGGCGAGAGCGGCGGCGGCAAGAGCACCATCCTCGACCTCATTCCCCGCTTCCACGAGGTCACCGGCGGCGCCATCCGCATCGACGGGGCGGACATCCGCGACCGGCAGCTCGACAGCCTGGTACGCCATGTGGCCATCGTCAGCCAGGACTCGTTCCTGTTCAACGACACGGTGTACAACAACATCGCCTATGGCCGGCCCGGCGCGACCCGGGCCGAGGTCGAGCAGGCCGCCACCCGCGCCCACATCCACCACGCGATCCTCGCCCTCGAAGGCGGCAAGGGCTACGACACGCCGGTGGGCGACCGCGGCGGGCAGCTCTCGGGCGGCCAGCGCCAGCGCGTGGCCATCGCCCGCGCCCTGCTGCGCGATGCGCCGATCCTGCTCCTCGACGAGCCCACCAGCGCCCTTGATGCCGACAGCGAATCCCACGTCCAGGCCGCGCTCAAGGAGCTGATGCAGGGTCGCACCACCATCGTCGTGGCACACCGCCTGGCCACGGTCCAGCACGCGGACCTCATCGTGGTGCTCGCCGGCAAGGACCATCCCGCCCGCGGCACCGTGCTCGAACAGGGCACCCACGGCGAACTGGTGGCCAAGGGCGGCGAATATGCGCGGCTGGTGCGGATGCAGCAGTTGGCGGTATGAAGAACGTCCGGTCGTCTGGTCGTCTGGTCGTCTGGTCGTCCCGTAGAACTGTGACGAAACGAAGTGAGACCTTCTCGAACGGCTCTCAACATGGACACAAGAGGGCAACGTGTCTGTGAATGCCTCGACGACCGGACGACCGGACGACCGGACGACCGGACTTGTTGTCATGCATATCAACACCGAACCCACCTGGCGCGGCGGCGAGGCCCAGGTGCTGCTGCTGGCGCGGGGCATGCGTGGCGGCGCATGGCCGCCGGTGGTCGTTGCCCAGCCCGGATCGCCGCTGGCGGAACGGGCGCGGGCGGCGGACATCCCGGTCGAGGAATGCGCCCTGGGTAGCGCGCTCGATGTCGGCGGCATGCTGCGCCTGCGCGCCCTGGTCAAACGCCTGCGCCCGGCGCTGGTCCATGCCCACACCAGCAAGGCGCACAGCCTCGCCATCCCCGCGCTGCTCGGCCTCGGCGTGCCGCTGGTGGTGACGCGGCGGGTGGCCTTCCCCATCGCCAAGGGGCTTGGCGGCGGCTGGAAATACCGCGCCCCCGCCGGCTGGATCGCGATCACGCCCCAGGTGCGCGAGGTGCTGGTGGCAGGCGGCATCGCTGCGGAACGCATCGCGGTGATTCCCGACGCGATTGATGCCGACGCCCTGGCCGCAGCCCCCAGCGGCGTCCTGCGCCGCGAGCTGGGCCTTCCGCCCGAGGCCGTCCTGGTGGGCTGCATCGCCGCCTTCACCGCTGAAAAAGGCCACGACACGCTGCTCACCGCCTGGCAGACGGTAGCTGCCGCCTGTCCCACGGCACACCTCGCGTTGATCGGCGACGGCCCGTTGCAGCCCGGACTGCGCCACCGCTTCGCCCACCTGCCGCGCTGCCACTGGCTCGGCTTCCGCGCCGACTACGCCGCCGTCCACCGCTCTCTCGATCTGTGCGTCCTCGCCTCACGCCACGAAGGCCTCGGCTCGTCACTGCTCGATGCGCTGGCCTGCGGCGTGCCAGTGGTGGCGACCAGGACCGGCGGCATCCCCATGGCGGTGCGCGATGGCGAGGAAGGGATCCTGGTGCCAGTGGACGATGCGCCCGCGCTGGCGGCGGCGATCACCGGCATGGTCCAAGATCCTGAGCGCCGTGCGCGCTATGGTTACGCGGGGATGATCCGGATGCCGACTGATCATGGCGTTACCACCATTGCCGCAGCGCATGCCGCTACCTATGCATCCATTGCAGGCATCGTTTTAAGGTAAGGCTTCTCCGCCCATGCGCATCGCCCTTGAAGTAAGTCCATTGTTTTCGGAACAGCCTAGCGGAATCGGTCGCTACGCCCGCCGACTGATGGAAGCACTGGCGCCAGCCGCCAAAAGCACTGGTCACAAGGTGGACATTCTCTACCGCTGGTCGCAACGCCGTCGGCGCGAGCTGGTCAAACCGCCGTCCAATACGGGATGGTGCCTGTATCATGGTTCCTGGTCGCCAGGTTTTGCACGGTTTGATGTGGTACATGGCCTTCAAGCCCGCGCGCCACGACTGCCCGGCGCCGCCCAGGTCGCCTCGGTGATGGACCTCACCCCGATTACCAACCCAGGTGGTGTCCCCGACCACCAGCTCGAACGGGACCGCACCTGGATCCGCGAGGCTGCCACCCGCTGCCAGGTTCTGGTCGCGATTAGCGAGGCCACCCGTCGAGACTGCATCGAGCACCTCGGTTTCGCGCCTGAACGCGTCGTCACCACCCATCTGGGGGTCGGGCCAGAGTTCCATCCGCGCAGTCCGGAAGTGATCGCGCCGGTGCTATCGCGCCTTGGCCTGCCCCGTGACTTCCTGCTCGTGGTTGGCGACCTCAACCGGCGCAAGAATCTGCCCCGGCTGATCGCGGCCTATGCCGCCTGCGCCGCAGCCCGCGACCTGCCCCTGGTGCTGGCGGGCAAGGAATCCGCCGGCAGCGAGGACGTCCACGCTGCGGTAGCCGCGCAGGACGTGGCAGATCGTGTGCGCTTTCTGTCCTATGTCCCCGACGCCGATCTGCCGGTGCTCTACGCTGCAG
>JBILDK010000141.1:0-6861 GCA_044352625.1 Planctomycetota bacterium | reverse complement strand
AGGACGAGGTCTACGAATGGTGCGACCGCTTGGGCCTGATGACCCAGACCGACCTGCCCCTCTGCTGGGTGCTGCGCCGCTCGCAGTTCGCGGAGGCGGTGCGGCAGGCTGAAGAGATGGAGCGCCTGGTGCGGGCCCACCCCTGCAACATCATGGTCACCTACATCAACGAACCGCAGCGGAACGGCTGGGGACATCCGACCCGCAACCTCAGTCGCAAGGAACTGGAGACATTCTTCACCGCTGCTGACCAGGTGGTGTTGCTTTCCAACCCGGATCGCGTCATCAAAGCCATCGATGGTGATTCTGAGCCGCCTGGCCCCGGTCTGCCTGACCATCACCTCTATGGCGGCTGGTACAACGGTGGCGGCCACCTGGGCCGGACCCTGCAGGGCTATTGGAGTCACGTCAAGCCCGGCTGGCTGTATGCCTGCGGCGAATTCGGGGTCGAGGGGCTGGACAGCGCCGAGACCATGCGTCGCCGCTACCCCGCCAAGTGGCTGCCCGCCACGCCTGAGGATGAGAAGACCTGGACCTCGGCCAAGATCCTCCATTCCCAGACCGAGAAGATGCACCGCATGTGGTTTGATTCCCAGACCACCTTGGCCGGCTGGTCGGAGGCCAGCCAAGCGCATCAGGCGCAGATCATCCGCCTGCAGACCGAAGCCTTCCGGCGTGATCGGCGTCTGGTGTCCTTCGCCGTGCACCTGTTCATCGACGCCTGGCCGGCCGGTTGGCTCAAGACCATCATGGATGTGGATCGCAACCCCAAACCAGCGTTCTATGTCTATCGCGATGCTCTCACCCCCGTGGCAGCCAATCTGTACAGCCCAATAAAAGGCCTCTTTTCAGGAGAAATGACGCGGGTTGCCGCGTGGATCTGCAATGACCGGCCCCAGGCGGTGAGCGGGGCCAGGATCCGCTACCAGATTGAATGCCAGGGGAAGATCCTCCGCAGCGGTAGTGCTGCGGCCACGATTGCAGCTGACGAGAGCAACTTCCAGGGGTGGATCACCTGCGAGGCTCCGGTGGTGAACGAGCGCACCGAACTCACGGTACGTCTCGCCCTGGAAGATGCCGCCGGCTCGCTCCTCCATGATACGACTCAGCGCTTCGACGTGTTTCCGGTTCTCCCGCCGCTGCCCAAGGTCGATGTGCTGGTGATTGGCGCGAAAAACGGCAAGGCTGCCAAACTCGCCCAGGAACTGGGTCTTAACCCGGTGTTTGCGGGCGCACCTGGTGGCCTGATCTTGTGCGATGATCCCAAGGCCCTGGCGGTTTCGACGGCCGATCTCACCGCCGCGGTGCGCGCAGGCGCCCGCGTGGTGTGCGTGGAGTGGCCCAATGGCACCCACGCTCTGGCAGGCGATTCAGTCACCATTGAGGGCTGCGCCGACGGGGCTCGTCTGTTCGTGTCGCGGGCCACTGGCCACCCGCTGGTAGCGGGCTTCGCCCCCGAGGACTTCAAGTTTTGGTACCACGCCGGTGAAAAAGGCATCCGCCCTCATCTCGCCAGTCTGTTCGCCAATCCGGGCGGGTGGACCCCGGTGTTGCTGAGCGGGCAGTGGGAGAAACCAGCGCTGGCTGCCGCCGAGAAGGTCGACGGCCAGGGACGATGGATCCTCTGCCAGGTGCAGTTGCAGGGTCGCCTCGACGGCAATCCGGTGGCGCGTCTGTTCGCCCAGCGGTTGGCCGCCCCGTGAGTCATCACGCGTTCACGCCCCCATGACCTGCGATTGAGGGGTCAGCCCAGTTCGACCTCGACCTGGTTGACCTCGCGCAGCAGGCCCAGCGGGATGCAGGTGCCCTGCACCGCCTGGCCGTTGACCGTGATCCGGCGCACCCCGTGCTGGACGTGGCGCGGGTTGGTGACGGCGATGCGCACCTCCTTGCCACGGAAGGTGCGGGTGACGGTGAAACCGTCCCAGGCCGCGGGGATGCTGGGGTCCACCACCAGGCCGTCGTAGTCGGGACGGACGCCGAGGATGTACTGGCTCATCGACACGAAGGCCCAAGCCGCGGTGCCGGTGAGCCACGAGTTGCGGGCGCGCCCGAACTTGCTGGGGTGCTCGTTGCCGGTGATGAACTGGGCGTACACGTACGGTTCCATGGTGTACACCTCGGCGCTGTCGTTCTTCGCTGCGGGCAGGAAGGCGCGGTAGTACTCGTAGGCGCGGTCGCCACGGCCGAGCATGGCCTCGGCCACGATCGCCCATGTGTTGGCGTGGCAGAAGATGCCGCCGTTCTCCTTGAGGCCGGCCGGGAAGGTGGTGATGGCGCCGATCTCGTCGTCGGCGTTGCGGCAGGCGGGGGCGTTCTTGACGATGCCGTGCTCGGTGGCGAGGCGTTCGCGCAGGCTGTCCATGGCCCGGCGACCCTGCTCGGGAGAGGCCGAACCGGACATCACCGACCAGGTCTGGGTGTTGATGAAGATCTTGGACTGCTCGCTGTCCTTGCCGCCCAGCTTGCGTCCGCTGTCGAGGTAGGCGCGCAGGAACCACTCGCCGTCCCAGGCCTGCTCGGACAGCAGGCGGGCGATCTCGGTGCGCCAGGCGGCGACGGTCTTCTCGTCTTCGCTGCGGCCGAGGCGGCGGGCCAGGGTCAGCATCTCGGTGAGGGCGAGGTGGTAGAGCTGGGTGCTCCACACGCTCTCGCCCTTGCCGCGCAGGTTGATGCAGTCATTCCAGTCGGCGGCCAGGCCGAGCAGCAGGCCGTGGGGGCCGCGGCTCTTCCAGGAGAACTCCAGGGCGCGCATCAGGTGGCCGTAGACGGTGGCCGAGCCCTGGTCGGCGTAGGGCACCACCTGATCGAGGATGGAGGTGTCGCCGGTCTCGCGGATGTAGGCCGGCACCGACATCAGCAGCCACAGGTGGTCGTCGGACCAGATCGGCATGCCCGGGACGTGGTTGTGCTGGCCCTGGGTCCAGGTCAGGGGCTGGATCTGGTGCATCGCCGAGCCGTCCTCGAACTGGCCCTGGACCAGCTCGATGATGCGCTTGCGCACCTGCTGGGGCAGCACGTGGATGACCGCCAGCAGATCCTGGTTGGAGTCGCGGTAGCCGAGGCCGTCACGGCCGCCGGCCTCGATGAAGGACGCGGCGCGGGACCAGTTGAAGGTGGTGTGGCACTGGTACTGGTTCCACACGTTGAGCATGGTGTCGACCTCGGCCACGCCGGTGCGGCACTGCCAGGCTCCGAGGCGCAGGCGCCAGTAGTCGTGCACCTTGGCCAGGGCCGCATCGACCTGGGCCGGGTCGGCGTAGCGCGCCCGGTTGGCGACACCTTCTGTGCCCGCCGCGCCCACTCCCAGCACGAAGGAGAAGCGGCGCTTCTCGCCCGGCTTGAGGGCCAGGCGGCTGTGCAGGGCGCCGCAGGGGTTGCCGCCCACCGCGATCGAGCCCTGGCAGGATCCGCGCTCGACCGCCACCGGCCGACCCTCGTCGCGGTAGGCGCCGATGAAGGCATCGCGGTCGGTCTCGAAGCCGGCCACCGGCAGGGTGGTGGCGAAGAACGCCTTGGGCTCGCGCATGTCCCACAGGCGGATGGAGTAGTCCACCACCCCGTCCACGCAGCCCATGCGGCAGGTGTAGAGGATGTACTGGAAGTCGAGGGTGTCCTTGAGCGACTCCCACAGGCAGTACTCGGCGTAGCCGAACACCGACAGCTCGCGCACCCGGTCGCTGGTGTTCTCGATGGTGATGTCCCACACCTCCAGCGGCTGGTCCACCGGAACGAACACCCGCATGGTGCTGCGCACGCCGCGGTAGTCGCTTGCGAAGGTCGAGTAGCCCAGCCCGTGGCGGCACACGCAGCGCTGCTGGTCCTGGGGCTTGCCCACCGGCTGCCAGCTCGCCGACCAGAAGTCGCCATCGGTCTCGTCGCGCAGGTAGACGTAGCGGCCGGGCCGGTCCATGGGCACGCTGTTGAAGCGGAAGCGGGTGACGCGGGCGCTCTTGGACGACTTGTGGAAGCTGTAGCCGGCGGCGTTGTTGGAGATGATGCCGCAGTAGTCGGCGGTGCCGAGGTAGTTCACCCACGACATCGGGGTGTCGGGGCGGTCGATGACGTATTCGCGGGCCTGGTCGTCGAAGTGTCCGAAGCGCATGTGCGGGCCTTTCCTGTGTGCTGGAAGCAGATGGGGGATGGCCCATGTTCCTCCGGCGGCGGGCGGTATCTTCTCAGCATGTATCGGATAATTCGCATTCTGTGTCGTATTTTGCGAAGACGGAAATCGAGAATTGCTGGAATTTTCAAGCCATGATCACGACGATTCCCTGGCGGCCGTGATGGGTATCATCCTGTGTCATGCAGACGCGTGGGCCGTCGATCCATGAGCGCATCGTCATGCCGCCCGGTATGGATGGGGCCATCCTGGTGCACCGCTGGCGTGGACACCTCCACCCCCGCCACCGCCATGACTGCCTCGAATTCAACCTCGGGCTTCAGGGGACGGGGGTGAACGACATCGGCCTGCGCCGCTATCCCATCGGCCCGGGGGTCCTGACCTGGCTGTTTCCCGGCCAGGACCACCAGCTGGTGGAGCAGAGCCGGGATTTCTCGATGTGGGTGGTGTCGTTCACCCCGCGGATGGTCGAGCGCTGGTGTCTCCGTGATGCCGCGCTGCTTGCCGAACAGGATCCTCCCGGCCATCACAGCCGTAGGCTGGCGGATGACGACGCCCGCGACCTGGCGGGGATCTTGAGGACCCTGCGCGACCTGCCGGGCGATTCCGCGACGCTGAACGCCGGCCTGGGGTTCCTCCTGCGAGCAGCCTGGGCGATGTATCGCCGGGCCCCTGAGCTGCCCGGCACCAGCACCCTCCACCCGGCGGTGGCCGAAGCCGCACGGCTGATATCCAGCCAGCCTGGGCTGGCAGGTGAGGAACTTGCCGCACGCACCGGGCTGTCCCGGAGCAGGCTTTCGCGCCTTTTTCACCAACAGTTGGGCGAGACCATCCAGGCCCGGCGTGAGCGCGTGCGCATCGAGGCGTTCATCGGCCGTCATCGGCAGGAACGTTCTCCCAGACGGCGATCATTGCTGTCCGACGCCTTGGCCGCTGGATTCGGCAGCTATGCCCAGTTCCATCGCGCCTTCCGCCGCATCATGGGTACCAGCCCGGGTGTTTGGAGCACCAGCGAACGCCATTACGGGGGATAAGCGGCCACGTGCCAATCACTCGGCGACACAGCACAGCCCGACTGTAGACCTATCGTTCGCGTAGCTGCTGCGGCCGGACGCCGAGGTGCCGGCGCAGGGCGTTGGATAGCGCAAAGCCGGTGCTGTAACCGACCGTGCCGGCGATGTCCGCCGTGCTGGCGGTGGAGGTGCGCAGCAGGTCGGCGGCCCGTTCGAGCCGCAGCTGACGAACCAGCGCCATCGGCGCACGACCGAACAGGGCTTGGACCCGGCGGTGGAAATGCCCTTCGGAAAGCCCCGCCCGCCGCGCCAGCGCCGGAACGTTCCATGGACGCGCGGGGGCTGAGGCCACCTCGCTCCACAGCCCCTCCAGCGCAGTGCGCTCCCCCTGGGCGGCCGCGTCCAGACCACCGGCGGTGAGCGGGGCGAGATAGCGCAGCACTGCCTCGGCCAGCGGTCGGGCCGGGCCGCCGCCGATCCCGTCGAGGGTCTCGTCGGCAAGGGCGGCGATCACCGCGGCCACGTGGCGGCTGCGCCCGGCCGGCAGGACGCGGGCGCCCCTGGCCAGCGCCGTCCACCGCGGCGCCATGGCCACATGGATGTAGGCGGCGTGCAGCGCACCGTCCGGAGCGGTCAGGTACTTGGCGATGTTCGGCGGTACCACCAGGCAGTCGTCGGGGGCGGCGGCAAGCGACCCGTCGGCCAGCGCGACGCGACCGGAGACGACCCAGAACAGCAGTATCGTCGGCGAGAGTCCCTCGCCCCACACGCTGCCCGGGCAGCGCCAGTCCAGGCCCAGGCTACGCACCCCGGCCGCGACCAGCGCGGCGCAGCCGGGATGGGCGAGCAGGACGCCGCGGACCCGGTCTGACGGATCAGTCCTGCGTATGCTGATGCGAGGCGTAGGCATTCACGTGCAGCATGCGGATAGGTATACTGCGGTCCAGCCGTCAACGGCATCGCATCCAAGGAGTCAGTCATGCGTACATGGCCCGTTCTGTCCTCCTACGCCGGTCCTCACCTGCGCCGGCTCGCCCTGCCGCTGGGCGGCATCGGCACCGGCACGGTGTCGCTCGGCGGTCGCGGCGACCTGCGCGACTGGGAAGTGATGAACGTGCCGGCTAAGGGCTTCGCGCCGGTCGGCGAAGGCGGACCGGGCCACTTCATCCTGCGCACCGTCGACGATGCCGGTCGGCCGCTGGCGCGTCTGGCCGAAGGGCCGATCGACCAGGCGGACTGGCTCGGTAACGGCAGCGGCTGTGCCGAGCCCAATCATGGCCTGCCACGCTTCGCTGGCTGCCGTTACGATGCCGCCTATCCATTGGCCCAGATCCACCTCGACGATCCGGCGGTGCCGCTGCGCGTACGCCTAGAGGCGTTCAATCCGCTGGTGCCGGGCGATGTCGCGGCCAGCTCGCTGCCGGTGGCGGTGCTGCGCTATGTCGTCACCAACACCGGGATCCGTTCGCGGCCGGTCACCCTCTGCGCCACCCTGCCCAATCACGTCGGCGTCGATGGCGGGCGGCGCGAGACCGGCTGGGCCGACGGCCGGATGAACCCGGTCGGTGCCAAGCGCAACCGCAACCGGGTGGTCGATGACGGGCAGCTGCGTGGCGTGGCCATGGACAGCGCAGGGGTGGAGGCGACCGATCCGGCCTGGGGAGGGATGGCGCTGGCCATGCTCGGCGCCGGCGAACTGAGCCGGCGCTGCCATTGGAACGGCGC